>CAYNXD010000062.1:0-6079 GCA_964401115.1 uncultured Candidatus Poseidoniales archaeon
AGATGTTTAAGAATCAACCGAAGAAGCAACCGAATAAGCAACCGAAGAAGCAACCGAATAAGCAACCGAAGAAGCAACCGAATAAGAATCTCCTGCTGTTGAAGAAACGGTCCCAGAACAGCAGCCATCTGTAGAACCAGAGTACACAGATGACGAACTCCGAGCCTTTGGATGGACTGAAGACCAAATTCAGTGGCAAAGACAGGCTGAAGCAATGGAAAAAGGACAGGAATAGTCAATTTTTATCCTTATCAGTTTATTCTTGGTAATCCTCATCAAGTCTAGAACAAGCCCTCATTCAACCACAAACTGCCGAAGGGGTTGAAAGCCACAGGGGGCCCCAATCAACTTGGGTCACAGAATGGTCGCAGATTCATCTCCTACCGCGGCAGAACTGATGTCCATGACTGTTAGCGCCCTGAAAGAGTTGTGTAAAGAGCACGGATTGAAGGTTTCAGGTCGTAAGCAGGAATTGATTGACCGCCTTTTGGAGGTGACAGCATCTGATGACGATGTCCTATTACTCGAAGATGATGATGAGCCTACAGAGCAGGTTGTAGAAGAAGAGGTGTTGGAAGCAGAAGTTCTAGATGCGACTATTGATGACACTGAAGATAAGGACTCATTGATTCAAGATGATGAGCAGCAAGAAGAAGAAATTCTTGATGCTGAAATTTTTGAGGCTGAATTATTTGAAGATGAAGATGATGAAATAATCCGACCAATATCTACTCAGAGAACAGTTAGACTAGAAAAAACAAGCCTATTTGCCACATTATCAAAGCCCAGTGTTGTTGCAACTTTATTGGTTGTATTGATTATCGCAGGGGGTGGTTATTGGTATTGGACTAGTCACTTCAATCCATTTGTAGCAACTCCAATAGAATATGGGGATCAGATGGAATTTACCATTTCTGGCGGTACATTCGACGTTGAAGGTGAAGAAATGATTCGCGAACTCGATGACAGCCTAAATGGGGCACTTGCAGATATATGTGAAGAATTTCATGTACAGTTCTCAGGGACGGGTGATATTGGAGTTAAACGTGGTGATAGCAGCGAATTACTTGATTCCACTGATACTAATTTAGTTGGAGCTGTCCAAGCTAGAGATGCGTATGGTCTAACATTTCTTGCTGTTGAACAAGAACTCAAACATGATTTATCTGCCAGCATATCTTCTCAGTCTTGGCTAGGTGATTCATCTGAAGGAATGTGTTCAGTACCAGTGGGTCCAATTTCAGGATATGCATTAACTCAAAATTCCAAATCTTGGACAGAGATAGCAAGCAAGGCGTTGCTGAGTACCCACACATCACTAACTCTAAACAATCAAAATGAAGAAACTAGGGTTGAAGCAGTTTCATTTGGCGTACCTGATGATTCTCTTTCAGATATCATGCCAGAATTATTGCTTCCACTAAAGCCTGTTGAATTGACCCCATTATTTGGCAATTCGCTTCTTGAAGTAGGTAAGAGTGGAACTAGTGGAAACTGGCAATGGACTGTTGGAAATACAATTACAGTGGGTGGTGAAATGGGTTTGCAGATTAATATGAAACATTTGGAGGTGGAGGATTGTATTGGACGAGTTAACATGGTTCTTCACATAGTCCCTTCATCACCATGGGCGGTTCAACAGCAAGTTGACATTAAACTCGAGAAGAGTCGATATGAATCTTCAGAATGTGGTATGTTTGCTGATTTTCTTTTAGATAGAGCGTTACCAGAAGGCTCCATAAATCTCCAGTACACTATGATTCGAACCACCTCAACTCAAGGTGAAGGGATGATTGATTGGCAATCATCATATGGAAATCGTCCTGGTTCTAGTTCAGGGTCTCTAAACCCTACTGAGAATTGGGGTAGCAGTGGGGCTCACATGCCTGATCATTCTGAAGACAGATCGTGGCCATTGGAAGATGCGGTTAATTGTATCATTAACCAAACATTGGAAGCTGAAGAGGCATCATCTGCGTTGTTATCGGGTGGATACGTGTTCCGTGCAGTTGATGATAGGAGCCATGGAAATACTGAGTGGAATGTTTCTTGGGTAGATGATAATGATGCGGGTTGGGTGATAGTTGAGCAGAGGACCGAGAACTGCACAGTACTTTCGAAAGGTGCATTTGATGCAAATGATAAACCAGCACATAGAAGAGAGAGCATTCCAACATCAGCTAGCATCAAACAAATTGAAGATAGAATCACAGATCCAGATCGTTATCCATCATTGACTTCTGATATTTTATCAAGTGGGACATTGAGTGATGACACAACAATTGGATATTTTCTGACAGTCCCACCAGAAGCCGGAGATATCTTTGATTTGCTAGAAGGTTTTCAAGATGGAACAGTTGCTGTTTTCGGAGAACGTGAATGGACGGAGAACGGACTTGATCACTCTTTGGAATATGCTATTGATGGGACATCAGGTAGAATGGTCGGCTGGGTAAAAACCTCAACAAATTCGTGATGCTCAACACTTTTTGTCCCGTCACCCTCAAGAGTGTTTGAGTTGCCGCTGCCATCAGGTGGCATAATGGACGAAGATGACACATCAATTCCAGAGGCAGCTCCAGCTCCTCTCGTAATAGATGTGGAATTCGTTGAAAAGGAGATATCGCCGCCTCAAGTAGAAGAATTAGGGCAGGCAGAAATTAGGGAACCGCTAAATCTTCCACGTGCAGAAAAAACACCCGCTGGAAAAGCACGTGTTGTGAGTGTCATAAATCAGAAAGGCGGGGTTGCAAAAACAACCACCGTAATTAATGTCGCAACTCATCTTGCTATCAATGGCGTCAAGGTGCTTGTCATAGATTGTGATTCTCAAGGCAACTGTGCAACAGGTTTCGGAATTGACAAATCAAGAATTCGATACGGTACTCGTACATTGATGACATCCCCAGAAGATTCGATCCGTGCGCGTCACGCCACGGCAATAGAAAATTTACATCTTATTGTGGGGGATCGCTCACTTGTTGGGATTGAGGACGAAATTGTCTCTCGATTGGGTAGAGAGCGACTTCTTTCAGAGGGCATCGAGACACTACTCCCTCATTACGATTTGATTCTAATTGATACCCCCCCATCTCTAGGGCTTGTCAGCATCAATGCTCTAGTTGCTTCAGATGCAGTGGTAATACCGGTCCAAACGGAATACTTCGCACTAGAAGGTCTAGCTCTACTAGCTTCAACAATCCGAGAAATTCGCCATCGACTCAATCCACGCTTGGGTGTAGATGCAGTCATCATGACTATGCATGCTCCAACCTTGCTGAATGGCCAAGTCGCAGCCCAGGTTAGGGAAACATTCCCAGATTTGGTAGTAGATCCACCAATTCGTCGAAACATTCGTCTTGCAGAGGCTCCATCACATGGGACTCCAATTCATATTCACGCACCGAAAAGTGCTGGTGGTCAGGATTATGCCGCTCTCTCTAACGCATTGAAGGAGTTATGGGGGTTTGGTGAAATAAATGAGTGAGCCATCAAAAAAAGATGATCCCAAAACGAAAAAGGGACTTGGCAGAGGACTTGGAGATTTGCTTGCTGAGCATGACACAGATCTCCCCTTTCTAGGAGCTTATGGTGCAGTATCCGAGAGTTATGAGGAAGGTCTTCCAGCCTCATTTAGTGAAGATGATCCTAACGAATTATTGAAAGTAATCGAGCGACACATACGTTCAATATTTGAGGGTGAGTTATCGGTTGAAGATGATTCGATTAGTATAGAAGATTATTTTTCAGTGTCAATAAGCGAGGATTCTGGCGTTAATCTAGCGATTAGCGGCGAGCATCTTCCTTTTGTCCCCTCGGATTTGTCCTCCCCATCTTTTGTTGGTGGCAATCTTTCTGAAGATCGTTCGTCAGCAGAGGTATCAGTAATACAGTGGGGTATTGAAGCTCGCCGTCTAATCAGTCGCATTTGCGAACATTACACTCTTATTCACTAGGTGATGGAGTTTCATCACCACAATTGGAACATGCAAGTGAGCCCATTGGATCCCATGCAGGAAGCACTACAGCTTCAGTCTCCAATGCTGCAACCATCTCTTCAGACAGATATGATTTAGGCGCGGCGATTTCAAACATGTATTCATCAAACCAGGAATCATTCATCGTATAGTATCCATCGCTCCCGCCATTTTTACCCCACGAGTTTTCGACTCTCCATCTTCTAGTTCCGTTCTTATCAACATCCACTCCAGTGAATAGCATTGCATGGGTCATCAACGAATGATGATAGTCTAGGCGTTTTTCCTTGTCAAGGCCAAATTCAATTCCATACATTTCTTCGAACTCAAACAATTTAGCATCCCATAGTCCTAGTTTTCTATGCATTTGTTTTCCAACATCACAACCCATCCAGACAGTAGTCCCATCTTCCAATAATTTTCTAGTTACATTTTTCATTTCTTCAATTGAAATATTTAGGTATTCAACAGGTGGGCCACCTACTACATTCTGAAGAAAATCAACAGTGTAGGTTTGCATCTGTGGGTTTCTTGGATCATTGACTAAACATACGTAATCATTGTAATCGATTGTGACAAATTCATCCCTGAATTGTTCTGGAGTCATGGTTCCTCGAGAATGGAATTCGTTGTCCTTGTCTCTCCATTGCCAATCAAATTCAGTGGGGGGCGTTCCAAGATGGATGCATAGGAGTCTCCAAACATCTTCCAATCGCTTATCCTTGTGTGATCTCGCATCTTTGACAGAACCCCCCTCATCAATGATGCCGCGTAGTTCAGATGCAATAGAGCGAATTAGAAGCCTTAAGTTCGCATTCATCCAAGCAGTTGCTGAAGATGACTGAGATTCTGGATATGCGGATTTTGGAACTAGTCCATACTTATTGATGACGTTTATTGCCATGTTCCATTGACCACCATCTTCGCTAGGGTGGTCAAGAATGAATCCTATAGTGCGGTCATCTAACGGTCGGTCCGAAGTTGCAATTATGGCCTCAAGGTTGTGATTTGCTCTCTCAAATTTATCCCAAAAATGAACAAATGCTTGAGAGAATTCAAATTCCTTCAAACCCATCTTTTCCATTGCACCAGGTCGCATCAAATTCAATGTAGCAAAAAGCCAACATCTACCCGAAGCTTTCTGATTGGTTACTTTCCAGTCATCTATCTTGGTAGAAAACGATTCATCGATATTTGTGACGATTTCTCTTGAAAGTGCCACTTCTGAAACAGTAGTGGTGGTAACTGCATTTTGTACGATTCTAGCATTTTCGTCCGCCGAAAAATTACTTCTGAGTCGATCAATCTCTTTTTTTGTCATCTTTCCTGACATGTAGGGTGCCTCGCTGAAACCCTCGCCTACTCGGGCGGGTCTAAGAGATTCCTACTATCAATTACGCCGAGTCACTATTGCAACCAAACCAATCATTGCTACAGAAGCAAGCATGGTAAAGCCAGGCAAAATACCGCCATCTTCGCATCCTTCTCCACCAGATTCTCCGCCAGAAGCCCAACAATCAGACCACACTTTACCACCCCAACCAGATTCTGGGTAACTGGTTGAATTTCCATCATTATGATCAAGAGTAATTCTGTAATTGACGTAGGAATGTTCCTCAACAGGTGTCATACTTGTCGTCCAAGTATTTCCTCCATCTGAGGAAGTCATATTTTCAGGAACAGGAGCAAGGCAAACTCCTGTATTCAGACAAATTTGCCATGTCCATGAAACACCTGTCACATTATTTTCTTGATTAAGTGTCACAGTGATATCAAACGCTTCCCCATCAATAGAGGTGGATGGTGTTTCAATTCCAGAAATGGGGGTGCCTTCAATATCCACCTCTTTGTTAATTCCACCATCACCAGCTGATGCCAATGGAATTAGTAAAATTAGGCAAACTACCAGAGCGTAACCTCTCTTCATAGATATCCCTAGTTCCTTTTACTTCATCAAACCTAACGTTAATTGTTCTCAAATTCAACCGTAAGTGATGCTGTGCTCGATTTCCATCACATGCAGTTCGTAACCGCTGTATCCGCTAGAGGCGGTTCCGGCCCTCGCCTCGAAGTAGATTTTGGCGCCCATGGCCGGTATCTCG
>CAYNXD010000063.1:0-38517 GCA_964401115.1 uncultured Candidatus Poseidoniales archaeon
GGACTCATCAAAGAACCAATGAAGGGGGCGTTTTTTACCCAGTTGGTATTGGGAATGATAGGGGAAGTAACCATGCAACCTGATTCCAACCAGAATCCGACAATGCAAGATAGTGTTGTTGCAGGGGATTTGCATACTGGAAATGTTACCCATAACCATTATCATTCTGCCCAACAAATTCAACCTCAGACCATTGTTGTTCAACAACAGATCCCTTCACAATCAGTAATTATGCCACATTATCAAATTCATCAAGGAAATCAAAAGGATGTATTAGTAGCCTACATATTGTGGTTTTTCTTAGGTTTATTGGGAGTTCACCGATTTTACCTAAATGATGTCTTACTTGGTTTGCTATATTTATTCACTTTAGGATTCTTGGGTATTGGATGGTTAATTGATTTGTTTCTTATTCCCGGCATGGTAAAAAGAGAGAATATGACGTTTATTCGATGATTTTTTGTATAAATATTTTTTTCCTAATTTACAATTATTAGCTTGCACAAGTTAATATTCAAGTGACATGAGCCACAAACATGCCAATTATAGTCACCGTATTACATGAAGGGGAAACTGAAGAATATCAGTGTGATGAGGGGATGTTAATTACAGAACTACTTGAAAAAATAGAAATCCATCCAAGCACTGTTTTGGCGGTTCACGAGGGCGTAATTGTGCCACATGATAGCCAACTAAATGGAGATTTGACGCTGGAATTGATAATTGTTTCATCTGGTGGATAAAAATTTCAAGCATAGAATGCTTGAGAATCAGCTTCTCCCCTTTCAAACTCAAGAGGAAGTTCAGCTATTTCATCCAAATCAAAGAACGCTCGCAATTTGTCTGCAGTTTCTTCTGTATTATCCAATTCTAACCCGAGGTTAAGGTCAAATGACTCATCGAGGAACTTTACCATTCTGTCAGCAGCGACAGTGTCTACGCTAGTTCCTACTGTCTCGGCAATAACACAAGTTGCAGCCTGATCAAAGGTTGGCGCTAGAGAAGAAACCATTCCCGTCATTCCAATTATTCCTGCCGCAGGGTGTTCTCTTGAAACTTCAAGCCCCATATCTCCCATAACTTTAGCATCCCCAATAGATGGACAAACAACATGAACAGATTCGCAACCAGGCTCTGATGATAACCCTGCAAGAATCAAAATTCTTCCAACTCCAGCATCTTTACAAATTTGTAAGAAGAAAGACGAAACTTCGTATTGTCCAGCAGGAGAAATAGGTTGAAAATTACTTGATAATGTGACGATATTGTGATTACTTGGTAGTTTTACAGAATGTATGTCAAAGCAAGGCGGGGTCAGCAAACCATCTGAATCAAGAGTTGCATGAGGTGGTAAATCGGGATGGAAAATTCTAGCAATTAGTTTTACTTCGTGTTTATTCACAAGACTATCCACCACTAATTTCCCTACATTTCCCACACCAGGAACTGCATGCAATAACCAATCACAAGATGGTAAGTATTCATTATCATGATACCATTTAATGCGTGCCCTACTCATTAGAATCACCCTTTTCCTTCTTTGGAGTTGGAAGATTATCCACCCATTCTGGATCTGTAACTTTCTCGTATTTTCTGCGACGCTCAGATTGAGGGTCTTGCGGAGAAAATTTGAGTGGGCCGGCAACTTGTGCAACACCGCCACATTCCTTGCAAGTTGTATTGAGACCATAAGCACCACAATCTCTGCATTTCTGCATCTTTGATCTAGCCATAGCGTTCCCTTCAGTCATTATCCGAAGGACACGGTTCAAAGCGATTGCCCACCAAAACGGTGGTTCAAGCGCGCTCTGCGGTTGCTGTACCGCCAGCGCTAGACACCAGTGGCAAGGCTGCAGACTCTACGGCTTGCCATGCTGTTTCTGCTGCTTTGTAATCCGGTGCTCGAATTTCTACACGATACTTTGGAGCTCCATCATAATGACATGTCACAGTGGTTTCTTCACCACCTGAACCTGCTTTTTCGGCAGCACTTAGTGCTTCACGAATCACTTCAATTCCTTCTTCAGAAATGACTTGAATATCCAGGAAACCCCTAATTTGTACAAAAGGAGGAACAATATTTTCGACAGCAAGTTCAACGAAAATTTCTGTCCATTTGCCTTCAAAACCAGATTCATTCAAAGCAGAGGAGTCTATTGCACATTCTTCAAATGCGGAATATAGTGCTCCAAAAACTTCTACGAGTTCAGAATGCATTTCAGTAATTTGAGATTCAGACCATTTTACTCGCTCACCAACTATACCTAGTAGTTGGGTCGCTCTGTTTTCATTTTTCCATTTCTGCATCGCTTCGCGCCTGCGTTCCTCGCTGACAGATTTGAGTGAAAGTTCAATCGATTGACGCTCTTGATTGACCTTGAGAACTTTTGCGGCCATTCTTTGACCCTTACGAACAAATCCGCGAATATTCTTTACCCAACCAGCAGCAATTTCGCCTACGAAAATAAATGCTTCTTTATCTCCGTAATTATCCAGTGTGGCATAAGCTCCATTCTTCTTTACTTCTTTAATTACACAAACAACAATTTCACCTTCTTCAGGCCAAACATCATCTGTATTGTTAGTCATTATTGGTCACAACCGGGTATCACTCAAGAGATTCAACAACTGCAGCACTGACAAGTTTAGCCTTGCCACCTGCAGGTTGTACTAGAGTGGCACCACAGATATTGCACGAAATCGTAGTGCAGGCGCGCTCAAAGATGATTTGTTCATTACCACAATCGCGGCAAGATACACGTACGAAACTTCCTGTCAATTCCTCACCTCTATTCATCAGTTAAGTTGAATTTCTTAGCCCTCTTACATTTTGGAGTATGAGCCTTACCAGTCTCAGTACAACGGTATAGAACGTTCACTCGCCTCGTTGGCTTTTCACGACCGTCTGGTTTTGGTCGAGGGAAACCTCGGTAACCAGCGGTTACTCTACGGAACCTTCTCTGACCCCATTTTAACTCGCTAGCTCGGCGCTTTTTGACTCGCTCAACAGTGTGAAGCGTGTGGCGTCCAGCGGCAGGACTGTATCGCATAACCTTCCTAGGACGATTCACCATTGCACTACCTCCAACGCCTTAAGGCGAGTCGCCCACCGATGGCCCCTATTTGAGAGTGTCGTGCAGTTTAGCCACCCCCTAGAATGACAATTACACAACAAATAGTGAATCTTCAAGTCTATTGGCCGTCCCGCCGAGTCTGATAAGATGCTAGTTGAGGAGTACTTGCTGACTCATTATTGGCTACCTCTTTTTCTTTTACCACTCGGATTAGGCATGGCTATTGCCACCGAGCGAACTAGGCGTCTGATTGGTGGATTACTATTGATTCTGATTGCTATGGCAATTATTAGTTATCCTAAAAGTTTGGATTCGAGCATCGAAGGTTGGTCTTTACACCTACTATTGGCTATGATTGGCCCAATCGCTGCACTGCTTTTCGGAATCTGGTTTGCTCTTTTCTCAGGTCCAATTCCTGTCGCCCCAATGCCGAGAGGGATGAGGCCATTTGGATTTGCATTGATGATTCTTTCACTAGCATGGTTTTGTTGGATGATCTTTGAGGCAAGGCCGACAATTGAGGGGGTTCCTAACCCATGGTGGCAACATATGATATCTAGCCTACTTACTTCCACTATAATAATCGCTGGATTTGGAGCTGCATTCGTATTGGTCATGGGGGATGAAAGAAATAAAGAGGCCGTAATTATGTCAATAATATCCTTCGGATCATTTCTACTATTGATTTTCTTACTGGCTGAAGGTTCTTCGTCTGACGACCCGGTATTTTGGAGAAGTTCTTCTTGGGGAGCACTTGGAGATCTTGGCGGTATGCTCTTTGGGGGCGGGATGGCGATAGCTTTGTTTGTCACATTTGTTTGGTTCGGGGAAAAACGAATGGGCGTACCAGAGGAGGTTGAACCTCTGACTGAAGATGAATCAAATAGAGTTAGGGAAATTCTCAAAGAAAACTTGGAGGAAGTGGCTTGAATAGAGAAGGCGATGCAATTCGAGATTGGAGGACCCTTTCTCTAGTAGTTCTAGCATTAGTTGTTCTAATTTTTATTGCAAATATTCACTTGGAAGTTAGGGGTGAAGTTGAGGATGTTGAGATTTTATCTAGGTTCTCACATTCCGCCATAATCAGTTTTATCATGGTGAATGGGGCCCTATTCCTAGTCACTTTAGCCATATCTCATAAACACGCCAAATTGATAGAGCAGGCTCTTGGAACATTCCTAGCAGCAATTGCAGGGGTGCTATTTTTCGGAATTTTCATCGATTCGGGAGTCACAGTCTCAGGAGTCGCAACTGACGTTTGGTCTCAATTCGCCATTGGGGGGATAAGAATATTAGTCGCTAGTTTTGCAATTATTCTTTCATTTGTTGCTAGTTTTGGACTACTACTAACACTTGTAACCGGCCGTGAGACACCTCCTGACCCGCTTTTGGAGCTTGAGTCTATCTCTTTTGACAATGAAGAAGAATGAGCAAGACTCATAATGGGTGGGTCGGTCGGCGGCCTGCATATAGCAGAGGTGTTCGGATGAGTAAGGGTACTCCAAGCATGGGAAAGCGCCAAAAGAGCACCCATATTCGATGCCGCCGTTGTGGGAAGCACTCTTATCATAAACAGAAGAAGGCTTGTGCTTCTTGTGGATATGGTGAAACTGCAAGAAGGCGGAAATTTGGATGGGCAAAGAAGAATCGCCGACCAAACAACTGAAAATTAATTATTTTAGATTGGCCTTTTTACAGTTGAGTGTACGCCCTATCTCAAGGCTAATGTCCAAATACCGACTGCATCGGGGGGCTAACCGGGAACCGCTATGTGCGGCATTATTGGAATCGCCGGCCAGCCAGGTTCGCATGTTAGTAAGATGTTGTACGATGGATTGCTAGTTCTACAGCATAGGGGGCAAGATGCTGCTGGAATAGTCACCTGTGATGAAGATCACCTGCATCTTCGAAAATCAAACGGGCTTGTTCGTGATGTATTCCGCGAGAGGCATATGAAGAATCTCAAAGGTTCCATGGGCATAGGACATGTTAGATACCCTACTGCAGGGACTTGTTCTTCGGCAGAAGCACAGCCATTGTACGTCAATTCCCCTTATGGAATTACAATAGCACATAATGGAAATCTGGTCAATGCTGAACAACAGGCTCGCCAATTATACAACGACGATTTACGCCACGTAAACACATCTTCTGATTCAGAAGTTCTTCTCAATGTATTAGCACATGAATTACAAAAACTTGGTAAAAGACAATTAAAGATAGAAGAGGGGTTATACCTTGATGTTCATCAAGTTTTCAAAGCAGTTAGAGAAGTACACTACAGAGTTAGTGGAGGATATGCAGTAATTGGAATGATAAACGGATATGGCATGTTCGCATTTCGTGACCCATATGGCATTAGGCCCCTCATTTTTGGAAAATGCGAGCATGAAGATGGACACACGGAATGGGCTGTTGCATCCGAAAGTGTCGCTCTTGATGCATTAGGGTTTGAAATTGTTAGAGATGTTGAGCCTGGTGAATGTATTTTCATTTCAATGAGTGGCGAAATGTTCGAGTTACAATGTCACTCCTCTCCAAAATTACAATCATGTATTTTTGAGTACGTTTATTTCGCACGTCCTGATTCCATTATTGATGGTGTTTCTGTACATCAGGCAAGACTCAATATGGGTAAGTTATTAGCTGACAAAATTTTGAGGTTGAAACCGGATCATGAAATTGATGTAGTGATGCCGATTCCAGATAGTGGTAGATATGCTGCAATAGAGACGGCTGCTCGGCTTGGTGTGCATTTTCGAGAGGGATTTGTGAAGAATCGATACGTTGGCCGTACCTTCATTATGCCAGGTCAGGCCCAAAGACAAGATTCAGTGCGCAAGAAATTAAATCCATTGCCAGAAGAATTTGCTGGGAAAAACGTACTATTGGTCGATGACTCAATTGTTAGGGGAAATACCTCAACAAAGATAGTACAAATGGCTAGAGATGTTGGGGCAAAAAATGTTTATTTTGCATCCTCAGCACCTCCGCTTTTGCATCCCAACGTATACGGAATTGACATGCCCGCTAGAAATGAGTATATAGCTCACGGACAATCAATAGATGAGATAGGTGAAACTATTGGAGCTGATTTCCTAGTCTATCAGGACCTTGAAGATCTCATCTCAGCCTGTATCAATGAAGAAAATGATGGGAGAGAATTTGACACTTCTTGCTTCACTGGTGAATATTGTACGGGAGATGTAAGTGAAGAATATCTAGAGATGCTTGAATTACAGAGAAATGACGCTGCAAAGAATCAGACCGAAGATAATGAGCCGCAAGAAATTGATTCAATTGACATCCACAATGAAGATTAATACTTCGCCCCACCGCATGGAATAGGTGATAGGTTGCGCTGGATTCTTAGAATGGGAGAAATCTTGCTGAAATCTAGGCCTGTAAGGCGATTCATGCGCAAGGCGCTTGAGAGGCATATTTGCACACAAGTAGAAGCACGGGGTTCTCGAGTCAAGGTTCGTCCTTGGCAAGGTTTGCTTTTCCTTGAATTAGTTGAAGGAGATGAATCGGTTGTGGAAGATGCATTGAGACATACCTTTGGGCTAACTTCTGCAGACCCATTTTTCCCTATTGAGGTTGATCCTGCTAAAGTTGCTCAAGCTGTAATTTCGAATGCCCCCGTGGAAGATGGAGCAACCTTCGCGGTCCAATGTAAGAGGCATGGTGAGAAGAACAACAAGTGGAATAGCCAAACATTTGCAGGTGCTGTGGGTGCTGAGATTCTTGCTCTTGCACCTCACCTTAAAGTCAATCTGGGGAATCCTGAATGGGCTGTTAGAATTGCACTGATGACTGATGAAGTTGCAATTCTTGGTGATAAAATAATCTGCCAAGGTGGGTTACCAACCGGAGTCCAAGGGACTGTTTTAGCAGACCTTCAAACAGAAAGAGATTACCTAGCCTCTTGGCTAGTAATGAGAAGAGGGTGTCGCCTATCATTTACACCTGAATCTAAATCTGATTTGATAGAACTAGTTTCCATTTGGGATCCATATTTCAAAAGTGAAAAGTTTGAGAAAATTCTAGCAACGGCGCCTGGGCCGGGTCACGTTGGTGAGATATGGGCAGTTGTTGGTGACAACCTTACTAGTCGTTTGGAAACACAAGGTAACATACCTATTGCCACACTAGAACCGCTTGAAGGATGGTTAGAAGATTCTCTAGAAGAATTGCGTAATCGTGCTGAATCAAATCAAGCGATAGCATGAAAACAAAGTGATTCTCTCTTAACTTTGATAGAGATGCCCCTCACCATAGACCCAGTCAATATTTTGCATCCCGATTCTACTGTAACTGCAGTCGGAATTTCTGCAGATGGAAGTTTTATTTGTTGGTCAGAAGAAAGTGGAGAATTGAAAATTTGTGACCCTAAAGGGGAAAATAAATCTGAACCTCATGAGATCGATGGGGGTGTTTCACACATTGCAATTTCACCTGATGACATGGTAATTGTGGGAGCGCATTCAGGTGACCTACATGGCCATGAGAAACTTGGGGGGCATCGCTGGAGTCATCGTCTCGGAGGTGGTTGTGACCACATGGCAGTTTCTCCGACTGGAGATTTAATTGCCGTAATTGATGGAGCAAGACTTCTCCATATGGTTACATCAGAAGGAACACTACTGACTCATTATGAGGCCGGCGAGTTATCCTGCCTAGCTGTAGACCCCAGAGGAGACTCTGCAGCAATATCAGATGACCTAGGTAATGTTACAGTTGTTGGTCGTGATGGAAATGTTCGTTTTACTCGACCTTCAAGAGGTGAAACGGGTGAAAGAGTAACTGCAATCACATATCTAACAGATGGCCACATATGTATCGCAAGGGAAGCTCTAGATGTCACTCTAGGTGACGAAGATGAAATTGTCATCGAATGGTGGACTCCAATGGGTCAAGAAGTTGCACGAGTGCCATTGAGACAACGATGTGAGGTGCTTAGCGCAACTCAGTATGGAGTAGTATGTGGAATGTTTGATGGGGAAGTTTTAGAATTTGACTCATCTAGAAATCAGAAATCATTGTTTAAATCACCATACAGCATTAACGATCTTATTCCTTGTGGAAATAATCTACTTGTCACATCATGGTTCCATGCATATATGATTGGCCAAGATGGAGAAGAAAAATGGCAAGTTGAACATACTGGATTAACAAAGTTGGTTCGAACTACAAAAGATGGTTCGCTAATTATCATAGCTGGAGACAATCAAAATGACTACACTAGAGAAAATCAAATCCTGATTCTTGATTCTAATGCTAACCCATACCCGATACAAGGTGGAGGAGAAATTGATTCCGACCTAATCGAATTTGATGATTCAGGAATTGCACAGAATAGTGATAACAATCCTGAATCTTTGTATGCTGATAGAGAAGATTACTCTGATTTACTGACAGAAGAAGAGATTGCCCAACTTTCTGGTGGAACAGAAACAACTGTTGGTTCAGATGATTTAATGGGATTGCTTGAAGCAGAGATTACTCTGACAGATGCAACCAAGGAAGATTTCGATTTTGAGGCTGCGCTATCCGATGATTCAGTAGCAATAAATTCACCGCCAGTAGCAGATGCGGGAGATGATCAAGTTGTAGATGCCGATAATTCCGGTGCAGCCATTGTTACTTTAGATGGAAGCCGTTCATTTGATGAAGATGGAGTAATTGAATCTCATGTATGGAGGGACAGCAGCAATAGAGTGATTGGAGAAGTACCTATTATCAAGGTTAAACTTCCAAAAGGAAACCATACATTCACACTCACAGTTACTGATAACGACCGTGCTAGCACTTCAGACGCTGTCACCGTTCAGGTTCTTTGAATTCATCTTAAATTGTGAATTTCATTGGCTGCCTTGCAACCTCCCAGCCCATCGCCCTAACCTTTGCAGTTTCAGCTGAAGATTCCAAATGTAGTGGGTTTGTATGGTTGAAATGAAAGAAAATGACCCGTGGATCATTTGGCTTTCTTCTCCCAATCAAATCCAATGTTTCCTCGACTGGAGGGTGCCCAATTTTTCTAGCACCCCCACCCAATTCA
Organism: uncultured Candidatus Poseidoniales archaeon; assembly: GCA_964401115.1. GTDB lineage: Archaea > Thermoplasmatota > Poseidoniia > Poseidoniales > Thalassarchaeaceae > MGIIb-Q1. Next base: position 9,136 of record CAYNXD010000063.1, read on the forward strand.
TCAGATGACCAAAACGTTCCGTCCAATAGAACAATATCCACAAACATGGATTTGAACCATGACAACGGGTCTTCTTTAGAGTGAAAGGCAAGAGTATCTTCCCATGAGTCATGATCTGGCAAAAATAGTAGTCTTTTTTGATTGCCCTGAATAAGAAATGCGTGAGTATCTGAATTTTCATCCCTATGTGGTACTTTAATTGGGGTAATCTGAATTGATTCTGATAAATCTAAAATTTCTCCTGTATCAAATATCTTAGGAATTAAATGACCATTCGAAAACAATGGTGAGAGAAGAGGGCTCTTTGAAATAACACCCATCATTGATTTTGATGCATGCAGTGGTATCCCTTTAGCACCCCAAGCCTCGTGACCAAATTGCCCAAGTCCATCGGTATGTCCAAGATGTGCGTGAGATAACCATACTGAATCCACTTTGTCAATAGGATTACCATCTAATGAAGACCAAAGAATTAGTTGGTGCGGTAATGTTCTACTTGCCTCCAGTAAGTGCCTACTCCCTTCTGGTGTTGTTATTCCTAGAGCTACTGGATTCCTAATTCTGGTAGGGCCACCGAATTCATTCATACAACATGGTTTGGTACAACCTGCTTGAGGAATACCTCCATCTTGCGCTATTCCTAGCAAGGTCACCATGGCCCCCCCCATAGTCATTGGTTTGGTTGCCACCCCATGATTTATTCTGTCGCAAATTAATATCTAAAATGTATGAAAAAGTCACACTCGAATCGAAAACCTATGCCAAATCCGAACTTACTTATCATAATATTAGGGAAAGTGGATAAAAGGATGGCAAAGGGCGGAGCGATTAGGTAATGTCATGGTGGGGCTGGAAACAGTAGTCATTGAACCCGAGTTAGATCATCAGTCAACAGTAGTTTGGTTACATGGACTAGGAGCCTCAGGACATGATTTTGAACCGATTGTCCCAATGCTCGATTGCCCCAATACAAGATTTGTTTTTCCACACGCTCCTAAAATTCCTGTTACCATTAATTTGGATATGATTATGCCTGCATGGTATGATATTATGACTCTAGATTGGAATTCAATCGACAGGGAGGATGAAAATACAATTAGAGAAAGTGCAAAACTTGTAATTGAGCTTCTTGAAGATGAACATTCTAGAGGAATACCCTATGAAAAAATAATACTAGCAGGTTTTTCTCAAGGTGGGGCGCTTGCCCTACACGTAGGAGTTAGATTTCCTCATTCACTTGCAGGAATGATAATTCTATCAGCATATCAATTATTGGCAGAGACCTACAATAGTGAATCTGATGATGCTAACAAAACTACGCCCATATTGTTCTGTCATGGTGTATTTGATGAGATGGTGCCCGTTATGATGGGAAGAAATGCTCTTGATGCAATGGTACAAGCCGGGAATCCGTGCGAATGGAATGGATATCGAATGGGTCATGAAGTCAATTTACCAGAATTAAATCGAATTAAAGAATGGCTACATGATGCTTTACAATAATTCTTGAGATTATTAATTGCGTAATATGGATAAGTAGCACACCATGGGCCCACCATGGAGATGAGGGGCGAAGTTAGTAGCGGCTTAGGTCGCGCTCATGTTTTCATGGCTCAACCCCACTATCAAGACCAATTCAAGCACGTTCTGGGAGCAACTGCTTGGCCAGGGACATTGAATGTCAAATTATCAGGTAATTCATTTGTTAGATATCTATCATTGCGAAATTGTGCAAATGTAGAGACTGCAGATGTGCCTGAAGAATTGTTTGAACAAGCAAAAGAAATTGATACCTCGGGAATAACAAGTTTCAGAATTCATGGTTTTCAAAGAGAAGGGCGATCTTTTGGAGGGGCGACTGCCTTCCCAGCATCCATCAATCTAGTAGATGGAACTGATGATTTAGCAATCAAATGTGCAATCCTAATTCCAGATTTAACTCGTCATAGAGATGTCGTCGAGATAATTGCATCAGCATTTCTAAGAGAAACTCTCGATTTAGTAGATGGCGATGAATTGGTAATAGAATACTAGATTGATGTAATCCAGCTCTCAATCAACATTCTCTTTTGTTCCAAATCGCTAGCATCCTGCCATAAAGGGAAATTTCGTTCCCCCAAACCTTTGGGTGGCGCCGATAGAGTGGAGTAGATATCTTTGTTGCCCTCTTTGAAGGATAATTCTTCATACTCAATTTCCCATAGAATCAACCACCTTGAAGAGCCCGAACCAAAATGAGGGGGTTCTTCCCCATTTTTCAGTGCGAATTTAATCTGGTCTATCGAACATATTTCCTGTGCAACATCACACAAAGTCCATGCAATTCTCCTTACCTGATTCCACAGAAACGATTTCGCTGCGATTTCAAAACCTACAAGCCTTCCATCTATTCTCCAAGGCTTGCACCAATCTATTTCACGAGAGGTTTCTCTCCCCTGTTCAGGCCTACAAAAACCAGTAAAATCATGCTTACCTTCGAATAGAGACATCGCTTCAATAACAACTTTTTCGTCAAAATCATTGTTGAATCCCCTCATACATTCGAGTCTGTAACGATATATTCTCCTAGAAGCATTGCGTGGATTAAATTCGAGTTTTGTTTCCTTAGCAGACCAAATCACTGAATCGGAAAGATGATCGTTAATTGCTCTACGAAATCTTGCTTCTCCCATACTTTGCCAAACAGACTTTGGAATCTTACAAACCCCCACATTCATACGTGCATTAACACCAGCATCTGTTCTACTAGCCAATTTAAATCTAGGATTAAGGCCTGCAAACTTTGCCTTTCTAATCGCAATTTCTAAATCTCTTTGGACTGTTCTAATTTCGGGTTGAATCTGGCTTCCATGAAAGGCATCGCCAATATACCCAATAGCAAATGCAATCGCGACCTGGTCGGTCATTTCCCTCACTCTTTAGTCAACATTTCAGCGGCATCATCAGCAGAGTATCCAAGACCACCTACTGACCAAAATAGAGCCTGTTGAATCCATGGTTGAACCATTGGATTTGCTTTCTCAGGATCGATCACTTCAATTGTATCAACTATGTTTCTTGCAGCCATGTATAGAACATCATCTACAGGGATATCTGCTAATTCTAGACGCCTAGCATATCGCTGAAATTCTTTTACCGCAATTGGTACTCTCCTACATTCTAGAGCAAAACTAGCGAAGTCAGCGATGTATTCATCCTTCTCTTCGTCAAGTTCCATTGCCTTTTTGTAATGCATCATAATTTTTCCACCAGGGACAATGTCTTCCTGTTCTTCCATGTTTAGCATATTTGCAAATTCAGCATATGTATGATGTAAATCAGCCACATCTGGATTACTCTTCACCTTTTCTTCTAGTTCTGCAACTGCACCCTCTAAGTTACCATCCCTAAACATCTCTATTGCATCTTTCATCAGTTCTTCACTCATCATCATCCCTCGTAATGTTATACCCTGAGAGTAACTCATCTATGAATCAAACGCTTCTACAGCCTAACTCATCAACCTAGATTCATATCGGCATCAAGGTCGCCAAGATTGTCAGAATCGCCTTCTGGCTGTGGCGTTTCTTCGGCCTGAACAGACCCACCACCCTCGGGAGCTGGAATACGCTGCGCAGTTCCTTGTCATGTTGAAGACTTGCTTCTGATGGCTTCCTTAAGTTCACTAATCAATTTATACACTTCAGAAGGCTTCCTAATTCCATACATACAATCTTCCGGCTCTGCAGTGTTCATCTCTTCACGAGTCCTTTGAAGAGTGATTACGAAAATTAATCCCCTAATCATTTTTCTAACAAAACCTACATCGTCAGAAACAGCAGATGCTACGTCGGAGATGCCTCCTGCGGATATTGAAGTTGAATGTTCCCTTACACCAAAACCACTACCAGTTAGAATATTTAGAGTTCCGAATCCAAGAATCCTACCATACCATGGGACTGTCAATTTCATATTGTCAATATCAACCATGTCTATCTTATGCATTGTGTGATTAAGCATGAAATCCTTCTTTAGATATACTGCACGATCCGACACCCCATAGTTGAATGAACGACTATACCATGTAGTCAAACTGAAAAGGACTACAAAGTAAGTGATCCCCAATAATAGGTACCAACCGTCATCCCAATCAAATGGAATTACACCAGAGAAATCACTACCAAACCACCCCATAACTGTTGCAATTATATTATCCAAAGTGAATAATGCAGGGGTAAATGATACGATAAGTAGTGATGTAGTATACCAACCACCACTAGATGACCAATTCATAAAACGATTTATCCAAGTCACCAAGAGCATGAAAAAGACAAAACCAGTCATACCTAGAAAGTCTACTAACCAAAAACAGAATTTGGCGAATCCATTAGCATCGTCATTAAGACCTGAAGAGGTATTAACCCACCAAAATAAAAGATGTACCCCCAGTATTACCACGCAAAGCATGTATTTTGCTAAGAATGCAAAAAATGTCGGCCGGCATGAAAAAAATGCAGTTTCGAATGATGTCATGTCAAACTTTTTCTGAACATTTTCGGGATTAATCTTGGTTTTCATTTTATCTATAATACTGTCATCAGACATGGTAATACCCCAATTCGCATACACTGCATGAGGCCCGCCACTTATCATTCTATTCAATTAATGAATTAGTGTAATATTCCCCAACTATGCTCTGCATTACCATGAATCCAATCCCAATCATCTAGAGTTCTAACCCCCTTTTCATCAAGAATAGAAATTTTTTCGACTGTTAAGGGATATTCATTGTATGTGAAATGGCTAGTCATATGAGCCCTAGTTGGTTGATTGAAAGACCAATGGGCCCTGCCCACTGCTTTCACAAATATGCCTATTTGGGTTCGCCCGTTCCACATCCTGATATGGAAATTGGGCAAAGGATGTCCGTCAGAATCGTATTCTGCCTCTTTGTTAGATGGTTGAATTAATTTTACTTCACACCTTTCGAACTTTTCAGTCCTTTGTCTGTTTGAATCTTTGAACATACCCGCCCCAGTTAAAGGGAGTCTCCCAAAATCCCTTAATTTCCAAGGTTCTGAATCTTTTGCAGTTGCTGAAAGAGAGAGATGCGGTAGCCACCAATCTAAATATGAACCATCATTAAAATGTAGCATTCCCCAAAACCAAGGGATTGATGGGGCCTGCACAGTTACCTTCTGAAAGTAAGCGGTTCCTTCAATTTCCTCATCATCAATGATTCCATTACACTTTGTTCCATGAATTCTAAGTATATCGTAGCCCATGTTTGCGGCATACACATTGTGCTTGTATTCTAGAGCTGAAATTTCATTATTCCATGGGGTCATCTTTAGAGAAAATGAACTTGGAGCCCCCTTTTCTTCTGCTGATTTATCAGATGATAGCTTCAACCAAAAATGACTCCGATCAGCAGCCAAACCCATGGATAAATCGTCATCTAGAATCGGAATTACAGCCCCGCCACCACCTTCATCATCGCCCCACAATGAGTGATTCGCTGGAATAGAGGCCATTCTAGCCTCACGTAAAACTAGGGGTTCAAACACCTCTTCGCCATCAAACCACCAAGAAGCCACCATTCCTGGAAAAACAATACCTCCCTCTTCATCAGTATAGGTTCTACCTCCACCCCACCAGTCATGACCACTGACATCTATTCTCTCACAATCACGAGTTGACCATAATACCATCAATTGCTTACTTCGGCCCGGTTTATCTGGATCTGGGATGAGAATTAACCACCACCACCACCACCATGAAAGTCTTCTAAGAGGAGATAATTTGTCAAGGTTCCAAAAAGATGAGAAATCCCCCTCAAATCTTTCAGGGATTTTATTCATGATAGAATTTAGTATATTTCCACCTCAGTTAAGTTCCTTTTTCTTGAGGCTCGATTGACCAATGAATAGTGCAAAAATTGTGAAGCATATTAGAACAAAAATAGATATTAACAGCGAAATGAATGGGCTACCTTGAACCACACTTGGTGGAGTGTAGAAGCCAGTCAAAGCGATTTCAGAAGCGAAATTTATTTCACCAGCCATATTAATCATGAAACTCATGTCTGGATATGCTAATACAGAACTGCAATTAATTATTTCAATTCCCCAATGAGATATCGAAAGCCAAGTAAGAGGGAAATTTGGAGCACCTAGAGAAATCATTGCCATCGCAAATTCCCAAACTCCAAGAATAATAGCAATCCAAATTCCAAATTTCGGACTCATTACCCCGAGTGTGCAGAAAATGGTCCCATAGGCAAGCATTACCAACCAAGATGCCAAAAGTACTCCCAACCAAGCAGACATGTCATGAAAACGGAATAAAGATTCAGAAGGAGCAAGGAATCCAGTTATTATCGCAGTCAGAACAATTAGAAATGTAGAATATGGCCATACCAATGCAATATAACCCAACAAGCGATAAGCAAGTATTTCTGCCCTCGCAATTGGTTTCCCCATTAAGTAATGTAAAGTCCCCTTGTCCATTTCATCTCTAACCAATCCAGTTGCTAAAAATAGAGGGACAAAAATTCCTATTAAAAATCCAAAACCAATCTTACCAAATCCAAGAACGAATGACCTATGGAGTGATTCTTTTAGGAAAATTTCATCATTTGGGTCTTCATCAACATTGGGGTCAGCACTTATTCTATAGATTGTGTTTGAGGTTGAATTCATTGTGTAATGAACATTGCAATTCACATTATCCCCGTTACGATCCTGATTCCTAGGTAATTCGAAAGAATTTGGATCTACCCAACCATTTCCAGTACAATCATTGTCATCATCATGGCCCTGATTCCAATTACTATAATCACCATCCCAATCAATGTCATCCTCGTCAATCCATACTTCTGGTGAATCGGGGGGTATAATATTTGGATCAGGGTGGCTTTCTTTATCCCACGGATTAGTATCGTATTTCCTTTCTTGGCCTGTTGGATAACCATCACCATCCCAATCTTCAGAGTCCCCATCATTATCTACTGATTCAAAACCAGTTGCCATTGCTTCACCATAAAACATCAAAACCATTGAAACAAAAATAAAACCAATTCCCAAAACTACCCAAGTTGAAGTTTTTGTCCTATATTGCCTTAATGTGAACTCTGCTATTGCTGTAGCTTTACGATCAAGTTTGCTCCAAACTGTATCAGTTAAAGGCCTGAATGCCTGAGCCGCACTTGCTTGAACACGTTGAAACTGTGTTACTGCCATTCCCGCGGGAGAAGATGCAACCCCTTGCTGAACATTTTGTATTGGGGCTTGATCGGACAATTCTTGTGAATTTGCTGCGACTTGCATTTGTTCCTCCAATGATTGGGAAACTGGTGGATGTACAACATTATCCACAATAGGAATATTAGGAGCTTCGTCAGGAATCATGCGCGACCCTCCATAAGATAGCCCAATAATGATTCTAGATTATCATCCGGATTTTCAATACCAGTAACTCTTACTCCACTTTCAGTGCAAATGCTTGGCAGAGATTGATGGACTGATGATAAATTATTTGTCTCTATCATCAATTCGTGATCTTGTGGGAAACGAACTCCATAAACGTCGCTATGTGGCAGAAAAGCTGTACCTAATTTTCTTGGTTCATCAGTTCTTAATAAGATTCTATGAGGGTGTTGATCTAGTAGTTCTCGTATAGCATGAAGGTTGCCCAATGCTAGGAGGCGCCCGTTGTGTAGAATTATTATTTGCTCTGTAATCCTCTCAATCTCTGAAAGTATGTGACTACTAACTAGTACAGTTTTCCCCATTGCACCAAGTTCTCTTACCACATTCATAATCGTTGTTCTAGCTAATGGATCGCAACCTGCAAGTGGTTCATCTAGTATGATTAAATCAGGCTCATTAACTAGAGCATGAGCAATTTTCACGCGCTGCCTCATGCCCTTGGAATACTTTCCAATCTCCTTGTTTGCAACATCATCCAAACCAACAAATTTGAGTACGTGCATTGCCCTCTCCTTTGCTTCATCACGGGTATATCCATACAGACGCGCCAATGTTGCTACAAAATCCAAACCAGTCATCCAATCATAGAGATGTTCTGATTCTGAAACATAACCTATTCTGGAATAAGGGGCCGGATTCTTGAATGGGTTTGTACCAAAAAGATGCACATTGCCACTGCTTGGTCGAAGTCGCCCCACTATCAACTTAAAGAGAGTTGATTTACCTGCACCATTTTGCCCAAGAATACCCGTAACTCCACCTTTAATGGCCAAACTAACGTCATTCAAGCCGATTACAGAACCATATGTCTTTGTCACATGATCTAGCATGATATGAGGGGTCTCTTGAACTGGAGACCATTCATTTTCGACCCCCTGGCCAACTTGAGAAAAATCAGGAATCATTCTCTTGTCACCTCCAGAGATGAGACCCTTGTAGAAAGTACGTACAGAGATACTGCATTCATCATTAGAAGCATCACAAGACTCCATGATGCTGGGTGCTCATAGGTATGATTCAAGCCAAGCATCCATTGCCCTACATGGGCGAGGCAATCGTAAGGTGAAATCAAGTAAATTGCACTGCTATTGAATAATGCTGAAATCAGAAATGCTACCAATTTTGTACCCAGTATAGTTCCAATAAATGCTACTGCAGGGAAGAATTTACCAGAACTTACAGATGAAAGCGCTAATCCTATGCTGGTATATGTAAAAACTAGTAATACCCCAGCAGCAAATGCGCCCACAAATAACAAACCTGTGTCCATAACATATGACCACCCTTCACCCCCAACTAAAATAGCACCTAGATAGTATGCAGAAAGTGTTACCAAAACAACTACTGACAGAATTAGGGCGACTGAAATGAACTTCATTGCAGCATAATCTCTCCTGTTTATTGGCCTAGAGAAATATAGGGCAGAAGTCCCGTTTCTCCTATCTTCACTTATCATCCCACCAATTATCAAGGCTGTAACGATCGGGTATGTGCAAGCATTCCTGAACCAAAAAGATAGAACGTGCCCATACAAATTACCTCTAGAAATCCCCGATAACCTTTCAATGAATTCAGTCCCAGATGCTGCCCCTACTGCAAGCATCAAAAGGTCACTAATGGATAAAATCAATACTCCAAATATTACCAGTTTAGTCATTACTGGCCATGGTTTATGGCCTTTTGAGAAAAGACCGTATATGTGATAACGTAATATTGCCCAGTTCCTTACCCATCGAGAATTTAAATTCCCCCTCCAAGGGCGATATACCTGGTGGAAAATAGTGCCCGCCGTTGCATCACTAGCAACTTGGGCAACTTGAGCAGTAACCGATTCATCGCCATCCCCAGAGCCAAATGCTGCTTCCATTCGACCTCTACCAGTAACTACACCACCCTTTTCACCCAAAAATTCTGCATCAGCTGTTACATTTTCGATATGTGAAACCTCAGAGGTAATTATTCCATTAGATTCATCATCCAATAAATCTCCAACACTGGGAATGTCATCATCCATCATATCCCACCCCCTTGTCGAGATGGCTGAGGGGCAACTGAACGTGGTATTGGTTGAGACTGCAACAAGTCAGAAGATGATTTTACACCATATCCTAACCTATCCATAATTACAAGGAAAAGATCCTCTAGTGATGGCTCATAATCCTCCATTCTGCGAATCTGGACACCTACTTTTGCTGCTATTTCCAAAACAAGATCGTATGTATTGTCATCTTGACGTACAACCCTCATCACCCTTCCTGTTCGGCGTGGATTCAAATTAGCGTCCTTAAGTGCCTCCTCCATCTTTGTAGCACCCCCCCAAACCCAAATCTCAATCTCTCTGTCAATTGCCTTCAAATCCTCGATTTTACCTTGGGCGATAAGTTTCCCCTTGTGAATCATCACAATTCTGTCACATATTCTTTCTACATCTTCCATAAGATGGCTACTCATCAAAATTGAACGATCGCCCTGCTTAACGACTTGAAATAATGTATCGAGCATAAAACCACGCGCCTTAGAATCCAAGCCATTTGTGGGCTCATCGCAGATTAACAATTCAGGGTCATGAATAATTGCACATGCCAACTTAGTCGCTTGCATCATGCCTGTAGAAAAAGTGGAAATATCCCTGTACCTCTGATCCCTAAGCCCTACATATTCGAGCACTTCATGTGCTCTTTGCATTGCTATGTTGGTATTCATCCCAGTAAGTTCCCCACAATATTTCACTTGATGAACGGCATTCATTTCAGGTGTTAAACAATCATATTCAGGCATATATCCAATTCTTTGCCTGATGTTATCTCCTTCGGTTCTAATGTTGTACCCCAACACTTTTCCTTCTCCAGAGGTGAGTTGAATCAATCCTAGGAGAGTTTTGATTAGAGTGCTTTTACCTGCCCCATTTGGACCAAGTAATCCTGTTGCTCCACTATTAATTTTCAAGCTCATTTCATCTAGAGCCACATGAGGGCCATACATCTTCGTAAGTTGCTCAGTTTCAATGATAGTACGGACCATAAATCTCCACCCCCCTCACTGCGTGAGGGGAAGTTAGCCCTTGAATCAATCCCCTTCAAGATTGATTCCGCCTCTAACCTTGACTGCAATTCCTTTTCTAAAAGCAATCATCTCTTTTGAACCACATTGTGCTATACCATGACCAACTAAATCCCCATGATCGTTAGTTATCAAACAAGGGAGACCATTTTTTGGAGAACCTACACTCCTAATTACAAAACCATGCATTACATTTCTTCCATCTCTGATGAATGGTTCTGCATCTCCATCTATCACAACAACTGGCATAGAATTTTCTTCTTCCATTACCTTATGTACCCATTTTGCTCCTTCATTAGTGAAGCTCAAACCGCCATCAGTTAGCCTTTGACTAAATATATGGTCTCCGTCTAATAGAATATTGTTTACTCTCTTAGTACGGCTCATAACAAAAGTAAGTCTATTTGCTATAGAATGAACTACTTCGTGACCAAGCCCTGTAAAAATATTTATTTTATCACATATCCCATATATTTGAAAATGTAACTTAACATCTCTGATTGAACCTTCTCCATTAGGCATTTTTTCCCCTAGACTGCCGATTTGTTTTTCAGCTTCAAGTTCAAAAAATTCTTCGTATGGATGGTCTTCTTTACTTGCATCCCAGAATATACAATTCCAATTTTCTAATTCTTGACAATTATTCCTAATTTCTTCAACATCCGCCCAATAATGATTTTTCGGGGCAACTAGATGTGCAAAAGGATTCAAATCCTCTAGATGATATGGGATAAGGCCAATTGGAGTGTAAATGATAGGAACAATATTTGGCCAATCCCTTACCATATTTTCAACCATGTCACCAATTGTTTCCCTCCAAGGGCCTTGAACTCCGTAAATAATTACCATAATACGATTTGATTCGTCAATTAAATTACCAAGGTGATCTTTAGGGGGAGGATTCCAAATCATCCAATTTTTTGAATGCTTAATTCTAGGATTATTGTCAATTTGCGAATATAAGTTAACGCCGCCCTGTCTGCATGGGGGGGAGTTTTCAATTAAATTTCTAGGCATGTTTGAATATAGCCAAACAGTAGCAGCACGTAATTCGGCATTGCAATGACTCCTTTCCTCTACTAAATTCCAAATAGTACCATTTCTTATTGCCTCGCGACAGCGTGCAAGTTCTGAATATGTAACCTGTAAATTGTGACGGGCTAAGATTTCTGTCCTCTCTTCTTTACCCATTCCCCTTACACCTTCAGGAGTATAACCCCAAAGTGCGGGAGACATGTGTGGCCACTCTTTAAGTTCGGATAATTTAACAGTACCAGTTGGAGTAAGCAAACGCCCATCCTTGGCAAATAATGCGTAAGCAGCGGAATCAAACAAATCAACACCTAAAGCCACGCTTATTGGAAATAATATAGGATGCCCGCAACCAAAAAGATGCACTGGCCTTTCAGGAGTAAGTTTTGACTTACTAGCAACTATTAATTTAATTAAATCAGTATATCTTTGATTTTCCATCAAAGGAACTATTCCACCAATTGGGTGTACAGAAAAATCCATTTCTGACATCATTGCCGAAGATTTGGTTCTTAGTTCGATATTGGTGCCTCCCTGAATTGGGCCATTTAGAAGTGTGTCTCCTGCAGCTTCTAGAGCCGCCGGACCCCTAGCAGCAGTTTCTATCACCGCCTCATTAAGCTCATCAAAAGACATATCGGGGCGGCCAAAAACATCCATCATTGTTGCAATATCAACTCCAATCTCACGCTGAAAGTCAACAACTTCCACCTCCCCGATCTCTACATCACCATACACATATTGTTGAAAAACTCCTGAATCAGTCATAATCACTCCTTGAAATTCTAGTAGTTGATGAACACCTTCTGAAAGTGCTCTATCCTTGAGATTCTCAGTTTTCCAAATGATATATGAGTTTGTAATTAGGGCCTCAAAACCGATATCCCACATCTCCTTTGGGGAAATAGTCTGTATGTTGGGATTGACAACGGGCAACAGAGTAGGGGTTGCCAGCATATGAGTTGAAGTGTGAAAGATTCCAAGCCTAGCCCAACCATCACTTGATTTTACCTCAAATTTACCATGGTCTCCTTCCCTACAGGCTTTCGCCACACGAACATTGTGCCCCGACAAGCGCTCTCCTCCGATTACTCGGGGAAGCATCTTCCTTTTGTTGGCATCGCAAGGAAATTAGTTGTCATTTGGCAGAGTGGCCTCTAGAAAATATCATTTCTCTTAATATCTCAGAATTCCAATTGATGATGAAGAAAGCATTTCTAGTAAATCTTCTTCAATTATTCTTCCTTCAGGAGTTGCAATTATTTTCATTAACCTACCAGCAGCATTTTCCTTCAAAAAAATTATCATTTGCTCACTTATCGACATCTGATTTGCAGTAACTATTACAGCCGCATCATGACCATTAGATGAAACATGAATAATCCAGTCATCAAATGGTGGTAGAGGTGACCAGCGCAATTCGTAACCATATGGAAAATCAAAATCTGAATTAGATATTGATGATTCTAAATCAGAATGCCAAGGGCTCGGATTAGTTGCCATGTTATCACTCAAACAAATTTTACATTCCCATGAGATAGTAAAAACTCAGAAGTTAGATTATCGAAATGATCTAACATAGAGGAACTGAAGCTTACTGACGATACTTCTTCATCCATCAGCAAATCATTCTGAATTCCTTCCAAAGTACCAGGTGCTGCACCGCAGGCAACACAAGCCCCATCTAGATTCAACTGTAACTCTACAGATTTAGAACCGTTATTTGATATAAGAACCTCTGAATTATCAACAACTATATATCCCCCGTGACCTATTAGCGCGGCCCTGACAATACCCAATCTAGACATGATAGCCCCCACCAAATCAGAACCACCATCCTCCAATACCAAATCTACTAATGAAAGTGATGAAAGACGCGCTTCTTCTACAGGATCAAGAACTTCTGCAAGACGTGATTCGGCTTCTGCGGACATGCTAGCATAAGCTTCTGCGGCGTATAAATCGGCTACCTCATCCTCTGCCATCATAACTCCGATAGGCCCAACCTCTTTGACTCATTTCCTTTTTCCATATTTTTGTAGAGTAATTTGAATAAAACAGTGATAAAATTTCAATTGTAGCATTAATGACGGGGACACGCCTTGATAAAGGCCGAGCAAACCGTAGGTTTGAGAGGAGTTCTATATGGCCGGACAAGGTGTGCTTGAGATTCTAAATCTTCATGCTAAAGTTGGAGATGAAGAAATTCTCAGAGGAATTGATCTGACTCTAAAAAAAGGCGAGTTACATGCACTAATGGGCAGAAACGGGAGTGGGAAGTCAACTCTCGCAAAGGTATTGATGGGACATCCAGAATATGAAGTAACTGATGGTAGCGTTACACTAGATGGGGAAGATATCCTAGAATTGGAAACATGGGAAAGGGCTCGATTAGGTATATTCCTATCATTCCAGTACCCTCAATCAGTACCGGGATTACAAGTTGGGAATTTCCTTCGCAAATCTGTCGCATCAGTTAGAGGTGACGAAGCACCCAAGGCTCGTGATTTTAGAAACGAATTGAATTCCGCCATGGAAAAATTATCCGTTGACAGGAAATTTCTAGGGCGTTATGTAAATGATGGTTTCAGTGGAGGAGAAAAGAAGAGACTCGAGATACTTCAATTAATGCTTCTGAAGCCACAATTAGCAATCCTAGATGAAACTGATTCAGGCCTAGATATTGATGCTTTGAGGACCGTTGCAACAGGAATAAATGCATCAGTCAGTGATGCTGCTTGCCTAATAATTACACATTACCAACGAATATTGGATTACGTCAATCCAGACTATGTCCATGTGATAATTGATGGTAAAATAGCCGCATCTGGTGGCCCAGAATTGGCTCAAAAATTGGAGGAATTAGGATATGAATGGCTTGAAGAGGAGGGAAATGAATGAGTAATTCAGATGCACGTGAAGCTGTAGGAGAATACGAAGCGGGGTGGCATGACCCTGAAACATCTACAATCCGCTTTGATGCAGGTTTATCAGAAAAGGTTGTTCGTGATATATCTGAATTGAAAAATGAGCCTGCTTGGATGACTGAAGTTCGAGTAAAGGCATATCATCACTTCATGGAACAACCAATGCCAACTTGGGGTAATCTTGAAATTCTGAACAATATTGACTTTGAAGCGATTACCTATTTCCTACGTTCAGGAGATAAAACAGAAAAAGACTGGGATGATGTCCCTGAAGACATCAAGAGGACATTTAACCGACTTGGAATACCTGAAGCAGAACAAAAATGGCTTGGAGGAGTTACAGCCCAATACGAGAGTGAGGCTGTATACCATTCAATTAGAGAAGATTTAGAGGAGCAAGGAGTAATCTTTCTTGACATGGATTCCGGTCTGCGAGAGCACGAAGATATCGTCAAGGAATATTTCTGTAGTGTAGTCCCATATCAAGATAACAAATTCTCGGCACTTAACACCGCAGTCTGGTCGGGGGGTTCATTCATCTATGTTCCAAAAGGAGTTGATGTTGAGATGCCAGTACAAGCTTATTTCAGAATCAATGCAAAAAACATGGGTCAATTTGAAAGAACGCTAATTATCGCAGATGAGGGCTCATCTATTCATTACGTTGAAGGATGCACTGCACCTACTTATTCTACTGAGAGTTTGCACAGCGCTGTTGTTGAATTGATCGCCCATAAGGGAGCTCATATTAGATATTCAACGGTGCAAAATTGGTCTAACAACGTCTACAACCTTGTTACAAAAAGAGGTGTGGCTCATGAAAATGCAACTGTAGAATGGGTAGATGGCAACATAGGATCAAAACTGACCATGAAATATCCAGCAGTTATTCTCAAGGGTAAAGGCGCACATGCAGAAGTAATTTCAGTCGCTTATGCCGGTAATGGGCAACATCAAGATGCAGGTGCAAAAGTGCATCACTTGGCTAGTAATACAACTAGCAAAATCCTGTCTAAGAGCATATCTAAAGACGGCGGTCGTGGAAGTTATCGAGGAATGGTTACCGTAGCAAAAAAGGCTGAAAATTGTAAGGTAAATGTGGTTTGTGATGCTTTAATTCTTGATGAAGAAAGCCAATCTGACACCTACCCAACTATGGAAATATCAAACCCAACCTGCCGTAGCGAACATGAAGCAAGTGTTAGTAAGGTGAGCGATGAACAATTGTTCTACCTTATGTCAAGAGGTCATAATGAGGATGAGGCGATGGCCCTAATTGTGAATGGTTTCTTCGAACCATTTACACGAGAATTACCAATGGAATATGCTGTTGAATTGAATAAATTGATGGCTTTGGAAATGGAAGGCAGCATAGGCTGAACTCCAAAATTTATTGTTAAAGGGGAGCGAATCTGTGGATAATAGCGCGTCATATCTTGAAATTCCATCACCTGACCGTGCAGAACATTTGTGGAGATATACGCCTTGGCATCGTATCCATCCTACTGGAAAGCGAGAAGATATTCCTAGTGAGATTGCTCCGGCATTTGTTTCACTTTCACTTTTAGATGGTAGCGAACCCCCCGAGGGGGTTTCTATATCGATGATTGAAAATACCATAGAGAGAAAAATTAACTCTGATATTGCTGCTGCATTTATCCGCACAATTTCTCCCGAAGGTGGAATAAAAATTACAATAGAAGATAATTTAGTACTAGAACAACCAATGTTACTCAATCTTGAAAGTTCAGGAAGTATAAGCGGGATGCAAATTGAAATCCTTGCAGGTGCAAATTCCCAATGTGAGTTGATTACATTAATCGAAAAAGGTGCAGATTGGTTTGGGCTTCTTAGGCAATGCACAATCAATGATTCTGCTGTCTTCAATGATGTTTTAGTTAATCGTCTAGGGCCTAGTAAATTATTGAGAATTGAACAATTTATACTTAATAGAGATACTCAAGTAAAAGTCGGGACTGTTGGTTCTGGAGGTATTCAAACAAAGGGTGATTTGAGATACTATTTAGAGGGCAGAGGAGCTAATTTACTAGTCAATGGTTCAATTCTATCAGCAGACAAGCAACACAATGACTATCACGTAGAAATTATGCATGAAGAATCTGAAACTTATAGTCGATTGAAATGGCATTCTACTTGTGATGGTAAAAGCAAAACAATTGGTACCGGAATGCTCAGAATTGCACAGGGAGCTAAGGGTTCTGATTCTGCCCAAGTATTCAACAATCTACTACTTTCCAGTGATGCAGAGGCAGATTCCATACCTGAACTAGAGGTTTTAGAAAATGAGGTCGTTGGTTGTGGCCACGGAACTGCTAGTGGCCCTGTTGATGAGGATCAACTATTCTACCTTCAAACACGAGGTTTTTCACAGTCAGGAGCTCAAGGAGTTCTGATTTCAGCCTTTCTAAATGCTACTCTCAAAGAGATGGGTTCAGAATCAATTCACCACTGGTTGGTTGAATTACTTTCAGGAGATACATATTCTCAAACATGAAATTTGTAACCCGCGAATGTAAAACGTGGTTTGATAATGTGGCGGCTGATGGCAGAACCTGAGAGGGAAGACAAATGTCACTAAATCTTGAGGCGATCCGCGCTGACTTCCCCATTTTATCTCGAATTTTACCAACTGGCAGAAAACTTGTCTATCTAGATAATGCCGCTACAACACAGAAGCCAAAAGTTGTGATTCAATCTATGAATAATTATTACGAACAATATAATTCGAATGTTCACAGAGCAGTCCACACACTTGCTGGTGAGGCAACTGAAGCGTATGAGAAAGCTCGCCAAGACATTGCAGAGTGGTTTAACGTAGAGCGTGACCAAGTAATTTACACAAGTGGAACTACTGAAGCAATTAATTTGGTTGTTCATGGATGGGGCAGAGCTAATTTGAAGAAAGGAGATGTCGTTCTAGTTACGGAAATGGAGCATCACGCAGACATTGTTCCTTGGCAACTTATTGCCAAAGAGCGTGGTATAGAAATCAGATTCGTATCAGTTGACCCTGAAACATTCCGACTAAATATGGATGAATTTGAGGCTTCTATAGAAGATGCTAGTTTTGTGGGTTGCGTACATACAAGTAATGTCCTTGGTACTAGAAACCCTGTTGAAGATATTATTGAAATGGCACATAGCAGGGGGAACCATGGAAAGGGGGCAAGGGTGCTAATTGACTGTGCTCAGGCATCGCCACATGAAAGACTAGATCTTACTGAATTAAATGCAGACTTCGTTGCAGTTAGTGGACACAAGATGTGTGGTCCGACTGGAATAGGTAGTTTAATTGTCAAACCCGGTATTCTTGATGAAATGGAACCTTTTATGGCAGGAGGTGATATGATTGAGGAAGTTTTCCTAGATCATTCCACATTTCAAACAGGACCATACCGATTTGAGGCAGGCACCCCAAAAATAGCAGAAGCCATAGGTTGGGGGGCTGCAATAAATTGGCTTTCACAATTCGATATGCACGAGGTACACGAACATATTCATGATTTGGCAGCACATACTGCTAAAGAGATTTCAAAAATACCTGGAATCAAGGTCTATGGAGATCATTCTGACCCCACCTGCTCGGGAGTAGTTTCCTTTCTCCACGACACCATACATGCTGAAGACCTAGCTCACTTCCTCGATTTGGGTGGTTTTGCAGTACGTACCGGACACCACTGTGCTCAACCACTGATGAGGAAATTGGGTATCAACGCAACCAATAGGGCTTCTTTCTATCTATATAATACAAAAGAGGAGGCAGATGCTTTCATAGCCCACCTAGAAAGAGTAGTCGGGAGATTAGCAAGGTGAAATTATGCAATTTGAAAGACATGCAAAGAGCAATTCCAATTTTGATGATACGGTAGATATCGTTAGAGAAATGATATCAGAAGCCGGTTTTGGTGTGATAAGCGAGATTGATGTTTCAGGAAATATTTTACAATCAATGGGAGAGGTGTATCGGCCATATTTGATTCTAGGAGCGTGTATGCCAAAGCACGCTGCACGCGGTTTAGAAGCAAGACCTGATTTGGGTGTATTGTTACCATGTAATGTTGCGATTCATGTTGAAGGAGAAGACGTGATTGTATCTGTTATGGAGCCAAGGGAGATGTTGGCAATTCTTGGAGACGATGTAATTAATGAATTAGCAGAAGATGTTGGCTCACGTCTTGAGGAACTGATTAACGAAATCCCAGCACGCACTACCCCAAAAACTCAAGAATCTGGTTCTAAGGAAGCTTGGGGCGCAGGAAATTGGCCACCAGAGTTACAGAAAATAATCGAAGAATTCAGAGAAATTGATGATGCCATGGAACGTTACGAAGTGCTTTACGACTGGGCAAGTGAGTGCGAGATGTTACCATCAGAGGAATGGAATGAAGATAACAAGGTGCATGGGTGTCAATCAGAAGCTCATGTTGCGTGCTCAGTAGATAATGAAGGGGGCTTCAGGATGGTAGGTGGTGCAGATGCACAGATTGTTCAAGGTTTGATGGCAATCACGCAGAAGGCAATTAACGGATTGAGCCCTGCTGAAGTTGCTGATTTCCCCGCAACATTTGCTAGAGAACTTGGCTTCCAAGAAACTCTAACACCAAATCGAGCCAATGGATTCCTAAACATGTTAACTAAGGTTCGAAAAGAAGCACGCGGTATGGTTAAGTGATTAAGATGGCCACTACTAAGGAAGAGGTTCTTGCTGCAATTCATCCAGTTGAAGACCCAGAACTGAACATTAGTTTGGTTGAGTTAGGGCTCATCTATGACGTCCGAATTGAAGGAGGGGAAAACGGAAATCATATTGAAATCGATTTGACTCTAACATCTCCAGGATGCCCTGTGGCACCTGAAATAATGGCCGCAGTGCATCGTGCTGCACTATCGAACGAAGGAGTTGATTCAGTTCATGTCAATCTAGTTTGGTCGCCACGTTGGGACCCCAAAATACACGCTAGTGAAGATGCGCTAATGGATATGGGAATATTCTGATTGAAGTTTAACCTTGAAGATTAGAGGCCGCTTTGACGGTATTGGCCATTAGCATAGCCACAGTCATAGGCCCTACTCCCCCAGGGACAGGAGAGAATAGAGAGGCTACTTCTCGAACTTCTGGATCTACATCTCCAGCAAGCCTCCAACCACGTTCCCTAGTAGAATCATCTACTCTATTTATGCCAACATCTACCACTACTGCTCCGGGCTTAATCCAATCAGCCTTAACCATCTCAGGTCGCCCAACTGCGGCAATAATTATGTCAGCAGCTAAACATTCTGCTCTTGCATCAACAGTTCTTGAATGGACAATTGTTACGGTTGCATCTGCTCCTTTAGATGCCAAAAGAAGAGCTTGAGGCATACCCACATTGAATGAACGGCCGATTACCACTGCCTTCTTCCCAGACAATTCGACTTTTGCCCATTTTAGTAGTTCCATTACTCCAGAGGGGGTGCAAGGGACCATGCTCTCGGTCCTTCCCTGAACAAGTCGGCCGAGATTAATAGGATGGAATCCATCAACATCTTTTCTAGGATCAATCAATTCAGTCAACATTTCTTCATCCATGTGAGAAGGTAATGGGGATTGAATTAGAATTCCATGAAGGTTTTTATCAGCATTAAGTGAATGTATTTTTTCAGCAATGATATCTTGTTCAGTATCTGCAGGCAAAGCGATTTGTGTAGATTTAATCCCTAATCGTTCGCATGAATTAACCTTGTTTCTAACATATACATGCGAGGCTGGATCGTCACCCACAATAATTACTGCCAAATGGGGCTGAATTCTGCAAGCCAAAATTTGCTCTTTGAGGCGCTCTTCTAAATCCGACGCGCATGCCTTTCCATCCAGTAACATTGCACCCATTGATTTGTACGAGAAGAGGGTTACACTTGACCATTTGCGCTCTTCATAGACTGTGAGATTCAAAACGGAGAGTGGTGTCCGGAGGTTCCGCGCCAACATAGCTTAGCTGGTAGAGCGGCTGATTTGTAATCAGCAGGCCGGGTGTTCAAATCACTCTGTTGGCTCCAAAATCATTGATTTTTATTATAATCATACTGCGCCTGTTGGTATCCAGACCAACCTTGTTGTTGAGCATATTGTTGTTGCTGCGCCTGTTGCCAAGCAACCCATTGTAGCCACTGCTCATATTGCTCGTTGGTCATTCTTTGCTGCTGCTGTGCAGCGCTGTATTGTTGCCACTGAGCGTATTGCTCCGGAGTGATCTGATTTTGCTGCTCATGACCACCCTGATTTAGATGATTGAGATAGGCTTGCATCTCAGATGTTGTTTCTGATTGGTTTGCATCTTGTTCTGATTCTTCCGACAATACATCATCATTCTCTTCGAACCATTCCTTTTCGTTATTTCCTCCAGAACGCAATCCAACGACAACAATTAGTGTTAAGATTATGAATAATCCACCGATAATCCCTAGCCATTCGATTGTGAATCCTTTTGCATCGAGATCCGAAAGAAGGCCAGAATCAGGTGGGTCATTTACTGTAACTGAAACCCCTGAGGCCACCTCTTCCCCATCCACTGTTACAACAATGTGATAATGTCCCTGTTTTTCAGGAGTCCAATCAATTCGTGCCTCATTTGATGAACCAGATTCAACCCCTACATTTGTAGGGATTTCAGTAATGCTTCTACGAAGTCCTGCCGAGTCTACCTCCTCTAAAGTTAGTTGAGCATAACCATCAATCTGGCCAATATTATGAACATCTACTGAAACTACTATTGTATCCCCAACATATATTTCACCGCTATTAGAGTAAGTCAAATCTGAATCTTCAATAAGAATAATTGCTTTCAATTGTTGAATATCCCAAGATGCAAACGGACTTCTCTCCGAATTGAATAATATGTCTGAAACCATTTGCTGACCAACCATGTCTTGACCAGTAATCCAAACATGGAGAGACAGTTCTTCGGCTAACATTTCTTCAGGAATTGCGGTTTGTAAGTCTATTGTAGCGCGGACTGGAATCGCTGAACCAGCAGCATTATGGCCGGGTAAGGTCATAGGACTTTGTCCTCTAGCAACTTCGTCGCCCTGAGGATTTGAACCATGAGTAACTAACCAATGAAGAGAAAGTGTTTCAACATCAAGTTGTTCCATTTCCTCTACTTTCAATTCCACCATTAGAGATGATAATGAGGATACGTGAATTTCGTTAGAGATGCGCGGACCAACAACAGAAATAGGGAGCGGAGGGGAATTGTCAACTGTGATATAGAACATTGAAAGGCCTTGATCTGTTACATCTCTGGCTTGAACATGGAGTTCAGTCAATTCAAATGTCAGTAATTCATTAGATTCCGAATTCAAAGAAGAGCGAAGAGTTGCCGACCAATGTCCATTTTCCGTGTTTACAATCACAATTTTATCCCCAAGTAAAACTTTGACCTTTATTTGGTCTTGAGGGATGTCTCCTGACGGTGAGAAAGCCACCATTCCTGAAACTGTGATGTTGCTCCCTGGCGCAACCCAAGCACCATCGGCAGAACGCTTTCCTTCCTCTATCTCTAGATGGATACTGTCTGATAAAACCCCTAAATCTGCTAGAAAACGCCATCTCAATTCGGGTAACGCTATCCAGTCACCTTGACCTGCACGGTCCACTTCCTCAATATCTGGCTCTCTTCTCAAATCACCCTCATCTGGAATTGTCCATGCTAGTTTGAAATCAACCACTATTTCCATTTCTGTAGTAAATGCAGATAGATTATTCTCCCTAGCGACAATCCTGCAGTTCACTAAATGAAGATGTGTGCTCATAGACATACATTGTTCGTTTAATGAATTCCAAACAACTGTAAGTCTATCTTGTGCAGAATTAGCTGCAAGATTCAGAGTAACTTGGCTAACGTCTGAATAACCATTTTCCTCCTCAAAGGGAATTTTAATTGAATAAATTGGGGATGGATGTAGCCAATCTCTTGGGCCACCATTCCATGTAGCGCCATCTCGAATGATTTGTGGTGCCTCATCGGTCATCAATTGATAGATAAACAAATGTGAATTGTTCAGCTCACTTCCTCCTCCTATAACTGTATTACCTGCCGGGTCTGAGCCCATTAGATAACCAGCAACAAATTCCCCTTCCATACCATATGTGTCATCGAAAGTGAATGAATAATTTCCTCTAGGAACTGATAAATTTACTGGCATATTCAATTCCTGAGGTGTAAATTCACCTGGATCAATTTCACCATCGCCATCAGTATCTTCTTGCCATTCACGCCAAATCATCAGAGTTACCTCACTAGGTAGTACTGGTTGATCTGATAATTCAAACGTGAGTGTTTGTGTAATTGATGGCTCAAGATGGTCGTGTGAGGCAACACTTTGGTTGATTACTTGAGGTGAAATGGAATCGATTTCAAATGAACGATTCAAACTTATTGAGGTTACGTCACTACCTCCTGATAATAGAGAGTATTCGATTGAATATTCAACCATTCCAGTAGCCAATGGAGTGCGTGTGTTGAAAATTGCTCTACCTTGATTTAATTCTGTAGTTTGACCTTTGAGGACTCCATTCTCGAGTAATCTAATTTCTAAATCCCCGCTTCGTGGAGCAAACATTTCCTCCATATCTTCAAACTTGAAATCTACTTCTACTGAAATATTTGAATCGGATTTCAAATATGATGAATCTTGAGGAATAGAGATTGACTGATCATTTAGAACATTCCATTCTGAAATGAATACGTCATTCTCGACCCCTTGGGATGGTCCAGGTCCGAACAAGTGAACCCAAGGCAAAGAAATCAAGCCATCTTTCATTACACCTCGTAAAGTTAGTGACAATATTTCCTCATCATCCCATGAAGCATTCAGGGAGAATTTTAGAGTCGGATGTAACTCACAGCAAATTCCTGGGCCACTGGCACCTTGTGCCGTACTATAACCTCCTGTGCTGAAGACATCTGGGATGATGATAGCATTTGCATCACCTTCTAACGTGTCTGACGGAAGAGGAGCTGCTCCAAGCCAAACTGTGTAAGTTACAGCATTGTTGTCTCCTACAAGGTCATATCTTAACGCTGCCAATTCACCATCCAATACCGATATATTGTGGCCAAACTCAAACCACTGCCAAGATGGTGATAGTGTTGCAGAGAGGTTGGATGCATTTTCCAAATTAATATCAGTTGCTAAATCTGTATTCAATCCAGTTAGGGTGACCTCCATTGATGCTGGGAATTCCCAGCCCATTGCTAATGGAACGGTCACCCATCCAGAATTTGGTGTCATGCTGCTAGCAAGATTGTTTAGATCTAAAACAAAACTAGAATCCGGTTCAAAAAATAATGATGCTACAGGATTGTAAGGAATTGCAATTCCTCCAAACCTTGCCCCGCCAGAAGAACCATCTAAAGAAATTTCAGCACGGACGTATTCAACTTCTGAATCACTCCAAATTACAGGTGCATTGGCTAACTGGGAAAGGAAATTGGATTTGTCTGAAGTTCCCACTTCGAAAGTTTGAGATGCATCGCCAGAACCGTAACTCCACGATGAAATCAAATTATTATCAATATTGAAATCCATGTGTAGATTTGTGACCCCTGATGTTATTTCAGGGCTGATTTCAAAAATGAAATCACCTAGAGAATCCTTTGGTATCCAAAGAGGTATTGTATGTTGGCCTGGGAATTTTAAATCGATTGAATAATTTCCATTTTCAAGAACATCCTGCCACCCCCATGTACCGATTGATTGGTTAGTAATCCCCCAATCATGGCGGCCATCACCTAAGAGATCTATCGATGGTGATGACGGGAGGCCAGAACCGTGAAGTTCGACTTCAAAACGCTGCAAATCAAAACTCGATCCTTGCCCATTCCACCTAAATTGAATTTTATGGGTTCTATCATCTATATCCGTAATCCCATTCGTATTCAATGAAAACCATGATGTCCCATCTATGGTAGCTTCCAAACCCCCTCCGCCACTGTGTGTAATCGCAGCTGTAATCTTGCTTAGTGGCCGTCTAGAATTAAGTGTGGGTGAGTAAGCAAAGCCAGAACCAGTAATACTGTCACCATCCCAACTACACGAACTAAGACTCCAATCTGTCGGACTCTCATCAAAGGAATTTACAAATTTACCTTGTATATGGACACCATTTACCTTTGTTATGGAACCAGTTCCTTGGGCCGACAGGGTCACCATCAGACGAATTGCGGAGTGTTTTGTCCAATCTATAGCCCCTAAATCTGCCCAAGTCCCAGAACGTTCGTTATATCCATCAATAATTGTACCATTAGAAGCATCAATTACAGACCAAGATATTGCACTAGGTGATGAGTCTGAATCAATACTCATTATACCATATGGCCCAGGAAATGAACGAAACGATGGGTCAGATGCATTCGGCCCGAATGCAGGAGTTGTCCAATTTCCTTGACCCCCCGGTTTTGTTAGCCTTACATCGTCTACGAACCACCAATCGCAACATGTGCCTGAACCGTGCGACAGTCGAAATCTAAACTGGAAGTTTGAATGAAAAGCATCATTTGGGAGATTGAATTGAGAATTCACATTAGTGTAACCCGGATATCCTAATCCTGCGTTATAATAGGTAATTTGACCCCAACTTCCTGTTGAGCGCTTGTATTCCACATAGAGATGCTCACTTGAATCAGGGTCTTCACCACATCCACTACGCCCCTCTGTCATCCATAGAGACATCATCCCCTGAGATAGTGAAGAGAGATCTATGATATTAGATGTGACTGAAACTGTGCCATGCCTTAGTGTCAATGAGCGACTGCTGCTTCCATTTGTACCACAAGTCATAGTATTGATTAATCCATAATTAGTATTGGATGAGGTCCATCCAGAGGGTATATTGCCAGAACCTTCAAAGGACCAGTATTCATCAATTGCAGAAACTTGAAGTCCTGATGAATTATAGTCAACTCCCTGAGATGTAGCCCCTGATTGATTGAAATCAGTAGGCTGTGTGAATGAATACCCATCACTACGTGGAAGTTCCAAAGGAGCCAATTCAAGACTGATGTTTCGAACCGCTTGATTTTCGGGGATGTCCAATTTAAAAGAATTAGAAACAGTCGTTGGATAATTATTAATCGAGACTATTTCTGTTGAATTCAGTGATGCTGACCCCATAGCCAACTTGACATGTAATGACTCATCATCTTGGTGAATATTGGGTAGAAAAGCAACCAAAGATGAAGTGAGCATCAGAAGAATTAGGATGGTTGCGCCACGCTTCATACGACCCCCCCCCTCAATACCGAGTCGTTGAATTGATAGTCAATCTTTCTCTTACAGAGAAAGTTTGTTTAGAAACGTATCAAACAATCGAATGGTTTGATTACTGCCCCCAAGTTGGATGGTTCGGCGACTTCTTGCGCCTTAGGTGTGATTCTGTGGATTTAGGCGGTCTTGAGAACACGTTTTTGCCGCTCGAAAGTAGGGTAAAGACTGGTTCTGACGTCATTTTCTCTTGGTATGGGCGTTATCAACAAGCAAAGGCACTGGGAGAGCCTGCAATCAACGGTACTGTTGGAAGTTTGCTGGAAGATGACGGCTCACTAGCAGTCAACAGGGTCGTGATGGATACAATACGAAAACAATCTGACGTGGATTTTTCTGCTTATGCCCCACTACCAGGACTTCCAGAATTCAAGCGCCTAGCGTCTGAACTTGTAATTGGACCTAGGCTGGCTAGTCTGAACGACATCGGACTACACAGCAACTCCGTGGCCACCCCCGGAGGTACAGGTGCGCTATACCTGTCAGCAAGAAGTATGTTGGCAGTTGGAGATACTATCCTATTCCGCTCTCGCCGATGGTCGCCCTATGACACATTAGCGAAAGAATGCGGACTACCAATCGCAGAATGGCCGATTCTGCCCCTAGGGGATAGCGCTAATCCAAAAGTTGACCTTGAGGCTCTAGAAAATGAATTGGAGAACTTAGCAACTAATCAAGATAGGATTTTAGCATGGATTAATGATCCTGCTCATAATCCTACAGGATTATCTTTGGATTCAGATGGTAGAGAACTCGTTCTAGACGCTTTCATCAATTGTGCAACCAAACATCCTGAAAAGGGGGTGACTCTATTCCTTGACACTGCTTATGCAATCTACGCAGACGAACCGTATGGATGGTCTGAAACAATACACAAGAAATTCTCTTGGGCAGATTGGCCAGAAAATTTCCTTATTTGTTGGGGGTTTTCGGCATCCAAATCACATACGATATACGGAATGAGGTGTGGAGCTATTGTTTTCCTCCACCCTTCAGAAGATTATGTTGTAAGACTGGCGGAGATTTGCGCAGTTACTGGGCGAGGTACGTGGTCCCTAGCACCAAGACTACCTCAATCTACATTGATGGCAATCCATAGTGACGAGGAATTGGCAAGTTCATGGGGTTTGGAAAAGAGCAGACTCAAAGAAATGCTTGCTATTAGAAGAAATTTATTCAATGAAAAAATGGCTCAATCTGAACTACCATTGATGCCTTCTGATGATGGATACTTTGCATTCATCCCCTGCGATGACCCCGTATCTATAGCAGAAAAGGCCGCCGAATCGCACCTCTATGTGGTACCACTAGAAGGTGGTATTAGAATCGGGCTATGTTCTATTGCAAGTAGCGATATTGTTAGGGCCGCGGAAATTCTGATAGAATCTTGGCATTCCCTCGCTGACTGAGGTGTTACATTGGTGAAGAATATACGCAACAACCTATTCATCGCGTCTTGGTTATGCATTTTGCTTTCATCAGGTATAATTTTCGCTGACCCAGCATATATTGCAATTGGAGCACCAATTGGATTAGCAGGCGCTGTTATGTTCCTGCTTGCATTTGTAAGAGTAGAAGAGCCTAAACCAATGAGTGAAAAGGATATTCGTGACTGGATTCCAGAAGTGGGGGAGCTCCCAGATGGCGCTGAAGGGAGTGTTATGTATCGTATCGATACAACTCTAGATGACCCCATTCGTACAAGTGTATTGTGTGGCAAGTGTGGCGAATTGACTTGGGCTGATGGAAAGCGGCCCCTAACTTTCATTTGCCCTAATTGCCACACCCTTTTATGGGAGAAAACTGAAGATGAAGAAGAGTAGTTTACTGCCTTGGATGAGAATAAGCGTCAAAACATAATGTCATGTCGAGGGGTTAGAGGTGGCATTGTGGAGTTGAGTAACAATGAGCGCCGTATGTTAAGGGCAATGCGCGAAAAGCCTAGTGAAGTTTGGCAACTTGATGATTTACTAGCCGCATGCGAATGGAATGATCAAGCACATGTTGCAGGAGCGGGAGGGACCCTATCCGAATCGGGCCTAGTTCTTCAGAACGAGCAGCGTAGCAAGATATGGCGTCTCGCATCTGAAGGGGAGAATGCTGCAAGAAATGGATTGCTTGAACAGAGAATTTGGAACTGGCTTTCGGAACAAGAAGGTCGAGTAGGGATGCAGGATTTACAGAAGGCAAATGTAATTGAAAAGAGAGAAGCTGGAGCGGGAATAGGACTTCTAAAAGATCTAGGCATTCAACTTTTGATGGGCCAATTCGAAATTCCTTCAGCTACCGGGGCGATTGAAGCGACTCTGGAAATGAGATCTGATTTCATTTCTAAATTATCATCTGCTGGTGAAAACGGAGAATCGGAAAACGACCTTGACATTAGCCAAATCGATTATTTCGCTAAAAGAAAAGGAATTATTACTTCTAGTGAGGAGGTTATCAGAACTTGGCAACTAACCCCCAAAGGAATCTCAGTAAATGTCGATGACCTTGAAGAGCGCCTATTAGTTGCTGACATTACTCCTGAATTATTGCAAGGTGACGATTGGAGAAATGCCGATTTCAAACCATATGATGTCACTAGAGAAGCCCCCACTCCGATGGTAGGAAAGTCCCACCCTATGCAAGCTTTAATCGAGAGAATTCGCGCTATCTTCTTAGAAATGGGATTTACTGAAATTGAAGGTGATTATGTAACCACTGCTGGTTGGAATATGGATGCCCTATTCATCCCTCAAGATCATCCAGCAAGAGAAATGCAAGATACATTTTATCTCGATAACCCTGAATCGATACCAATCCCTAGAGAGAGAACCGACCAGTGGGCAAAAGTTCACGAGAGCGGTGGAAATACTGGAAGTAGTGGATGGGGAGGAGAATTTTCACCTGAAATTGCTGAAAAGGGAATGTTAAGAACTCACACCACCGTCAATACAGTAAAGCACGTAGCTGAAAATCCAAATTCACCATGCCGTGTATTTGGAATTGGCAGAGTATTCCGAAAAGAAAGCATTGACAAGACCCACCTACCAGAATTCCACCAGATTGAAGGAATTATAATGGAACCGAATGCTAGTCTTCCAATGTTAGTCACTACTGTGAAAGAATTCTATACAAAAATGGGTTATCCTGAAGTTAGGGTTAGGCCAGCATATTTCCCTTACACTGAACCTTCCCTAGAGGTTGAAGTAAAATGGAGAGGGGAGTGGCTTGAATTGGGCGGCGCAGGCATTTTCCGACCAGAAGTAACAGAGCCATTAGGTGCAAAATGGCCAGTTTGTGCTTGGGGAATGGGCCTTGAAAGATTAGCAATGCTAGTTTTTGAACTAGATGATATTCGACAATTATACGTGTCTGATTTGGAATGGCTAAGTAATCAACCAGTCCTTTAATCACGACGACTCAAAATGGCACTCATACTACCAAAAGCAATAGCAATCAATAACATGGTAACGCTGAAATCAATCCAAATTGGAATAGATCCCTCGACATATTCTGGTTCAATAGGTATTGGCTTTGAATCTACTAAAGCCTGAATGTTGTATCCATAGTGTCCGTCTGAATCG
>CAYNXD010000064.1:0-7467 GCA_964401115.1 uncultured Candidatus Poseidoniales archaeon
ACCTGTGGCGTTGTCCCCATATCCATCTCCGTCTCGGTCGGACCATTGTGTAGGATTGAACATCATGTCGTCTCCATCATCAGACCAACCGTCTCCGTCCAAATCTGGGCATCCATAACGGTCCTCGGTGCTGTTCCCTAGAGTATCAGGACAAGCATCACCTTGGAAACCAATCAGTTGGTCCCCATATCCATCTCCATCGTTATCAGCCCATTGTGAGGAATCTTCAGGAAAGGTATCATTCTGATTACTCCATCCATCGAAGTCCGAATCAGGGCACCCATATCTGTCTCTAGTTGATTCACCATAGGTCGATTGACAGGCATCCCCTAAGGCTCCACTTAGGTTATCCCCGTAACCATCTGAATCTGAATCTCTAAACTGAGTAATTTCATTTGGGAAATCATCTCCTTGATTTGAATATCCATCCCCATCATAGTCCGGACAACCAAGCAAATCTATTGTAGAATTTCCAGCTTGAGTTACGCAGTTATCAGGATCATTTCCAGTAGGTTGGTCGCCATAACCGTCATTATCATAATCGCTCCATTGAGTGTTGTCATTCGGGAATTTATCAGAATATTTTCCACTTCCATCTCCATCCGAGTCATTGGTGATTCGCAAAATTGTATCCCTTCCCGAACTTAACAAAATGTGGATATCGCCATTGCCAGATATTTCAGTCCCTCCTATAGAATATCCAGCATAAGATGGTAATGCAACACTCCACCCCCATCCATATAATGACGAGGCATTTGAGGTATTGATTTGAGCGACTATAGGTGTGTTAGCAGTGGTCAGCACGATATCCTCATTGCCCAATGTGATGGTTCCTGAGGCCAAGAATGCCGTAACGATTTGGGGTGAACTGGAGTTGCCAGAGGTTAAACTCACATCACCGAGCAACTGATTCCCAAATCCACCACCGATGCGAATGTTGCCATCTAGAGTACAGAGTGATTCATTCATCCATGTAAAATGATATTGAGGGCTACTGGTTGTTGAACAAGATTGGCCCGTTCCAGATATTCTTTGGCCATTTTCCATTAAGGCCGCCCCTCTCATAAAAAATCCTAATTGGCCACCATCGAGAACATTCTCGCCATCAGATCTAAAATCCTGCGATACCCCTCCGTGAATATTGAGTAACAAGTTCACTGTACCTGAATTCGAAATTTTGATTGTAATTATTCCGGGTGTACATGAATTGCCTATAGCAAAATCCCCGAATATCAGACCCCGAGCGGAGTTTACTGAACCGCACCAATAATTTGGATTCAATGTATTAGACACCCATGAACTACCTTGTGCCACAATATTCCCTTCACTATCGTGCCAAACATTTGAGGAATTAGAATTTAAATAGTGGGCTCTCGAGGTAGGTCCAACATTTTGACAACCAGTTGAACCTGACCTACAACCCTCAGTTTTTTTAGCCCATTCCCAATAGCCTGTAGCGTTCAACTTTCCAACATACATGTTTGTTCCCGAACCACCCAATGGAATTCCATTGTAGGTCAGTGGTGAATTAGATAGGTATAATGTCCCACATCGGTTGTATGATACTGTTGAACCAAAGGAAATACTCGTGACAACATTATTGACTTTTGTTCCCTCGCAATTTCCAGCAATTGCAATGGAATCGTCAGAACCCCAATCAACATCAGCGATTTCATTTCCATTGCCATGCGTGGTTACGTTGTTTGACCAAACAACATTGAAATTTTGGTCCAATTTCATCACCAAACCCTCTCTGTCATTAGTGGTGTAGTTCGTGTTACCAAGAGTCAAATTCCCCCCCATATACCCACCAAGGTACAAATTACCAAAGGGATCAATGTCCATTCCTCTGATACGATCGTCACCACTTCCACTAGCATGGAAATAATCAATGATAGTTCCATTAAAATCGGTTTTGAGTACCAAGATATCTTCAGAAGCATAATGGGAAGAAATTGAATGCGAAGAATTCAATATTAGGGTTCCTGAAAAGTAGCCTGCAAAGATATACTCACTTGAATTGGTAATGGTAAAATCAAGTGTAGTGAAATTGGAAGGGAGGAGAAATTTCGTATCTTCTACATGTGTTGAAATTAGAGAGTAAATACTTGGCTCATCATTATTTTCTGCCGTTCTAAAAGGGGGTGGATTATCTTCATCAAGAGATGAATTATCATATTCGATAGTAGGGGAATCTAATGTTGCAGCAAAGCACTGCAGGAGAAGAATGACGCAAAGGAAAGTGGGGATAGCCCAACGAGCCATGCCTGCGGCATGGAGGTTGTTGAATTAACTCATCCCCTATCTTCACTTTCAGTTTCAGTCACCTCTCCGCTAGAAAAGTAGGTAGTGTGACAGCGTTTGATTCTCAACATGGTAGCCCAAGTAGTCAGAAGTATCGTAATGCCAAACGGAATAGTAACTGCACATGCAGATAGTAGGTTGATTTTCAAGCCTGTAAATGGGGGAGAGAAAGTGGTAAAACTACCCCGTCGAGTTACAGTCATGATGGGATTTCAAGATTCTGAGGGTAACATATCTCGATTAATCGTAGGTGATCACTCTGGTGCTGTTCGCACCATCTCCTATCCTGAAATGAAGTTAGAACAATCATTCCAATTAACAGGGAGTAGAGTTACGGCACTAAGTGTTCATGAGGCAAGTGGAAAGAAGATGGTGATTGCAGGCCTAGATAATGGAGAGATACATGCCATTGATGAAAGTCTCCCTAAAGGTTCTATAAAATTGTTGAAACTGGATGGATCTATTGGGTTGATAAATTCAAACGAAGAAATTCTAACAATCCATTCGGGTTGGGTTCGCGATGTTCGCCAGTGGGACGGGGATGCAATGTCGCCAGCAAGGAGGTGGTTTGAGCCACCAATTCCGCCTAATAGAAGAAAAAGTACCCAACTTACTCTGCAAACGGCGGCTCCGGCGTGAACCAGTTACAAGTGGGGTGTGGCCTAGGCCATAGTTCTGGGCGAACTCCTTTAGATTCAAGAATTTCTGAAAGTGCCTCGAATTGTTGCTCAAGCTCAGCAAGCACTGCAGCAGTACCAACTATGGTTTCTCCATGCCCTGGTACTAACTGTTCAATTTCCATCTTAAGCAAATATTCCATGCTCTCTACAAGATCTGGCAAGCACCCTGTTGGCAGATCCCACCTTGATATGTGTCCGCGCTTAGGGATTAAATCTCCTGCAAGCAGTATCCCCTCACTTTCTATCCAGAAACAGCAAGAATCGGAAGTATGCCCTGGAGTATGAATGACCTCAAGAGAACCCCCTCCCAATTCAAACACATCTTCATCTTCAAATGGTTCTGCATCAACTGCGGGCATATCAGAATTGAATCTTGAAGCCCATGTTGTGAAAAGATCGCCACCTCGCAGTGCGTTAACTCCATCAGAGTGAATATGGCAACTAGCCCCCCAATAATCGGCAAGATGTCTAGTCGCTCCTGCGGTGTCGTAATGCCTATGTGTTAGCAAAACTTTGCTTATGGCAGGTTGGCCATCCAATTTTGCATCAATTCGCTCAATCACATTTGCTTGATACCAAGAAGTTCCCGGATCGACAACTACCGTTTCATCCTCTCCTGAAACCAATATACAGGACGCATCATGATGGATGCCCGGAAGTCTCACTACTCGCATTGATAACAATTGGTTGCGGGGGGGTTTGGGCTTATATA
Organism: uncultured Candidatus Poseidoniales archaeon; assembly: GCA_964401115.1. Lineage (GTDB taxonomy): Archaea > Thermoplasmatota > Poseidoniia > Poseidoniales > Thalassarchaeaceae > MGIIb-Q1. The sequence goes on from CAYNXD010000064.1 coordinate 3,697, forward strand.
TCGGGAGCAGGTCGCCGGCCCGATGGCAAGGTTCCCTGAGGCTGAAAAGCGCCTACTAGAAGTTCGCATATGCATGAAGTGCAATGCTAGAAACGGCCTGAAGGCTGCCAAGTGTAGAAAGTGTGGATACAAAGGCCTACGTCTCAAGAACAAAGAACGTAGAGTTTGATTTACATCATTTCAAGACCATTCGGTCTCTTCATCCTTCTTGGATTTCTTCCATTCTTTGTAGTGCGCCCTACAAATTTTCACCCTTCTAGGTCCTTCAGGAATATTTTCCCAAACATCAATCGCATTATCATAAGCAATTGAGCGACCACCAAGTGCTGTATCAGCAAACTCCTTGCAACTTGGAACTTGGCAAGGGACCTCTGGATCGACAGCAGCCATTGAGCGGGTTCTCTTCGGTTTTCTTCCCTTGGGTTTGGGAATTCTTCGTCTCCTTTGTCCCCCTGCCATGTTTTCTCCCCCTGATTACTCTGCTTTGATTCTAACGCTCATACTTTGAAGACGGTTGCATCACGGTCGGGCCCAACACCCACGGAAGTAATTGGTATTCCAAGCCATGCTTCGACTTTCTCTACATACTCTCTCGCCCCTTGGGGTAGAGCGGAATATCCTAACCCCTCAGTATTTGCTTTACGTGCCAATTCCAACCACTCGTCTGTATCCATATGTGCAAACCCAGCCACTTTTTCAGTTATGCAACTAACTCGTGCTTGATCTTCGGCAGAAGCTGGCATTTCACTGAGATGTTGCCCATCTAAATTGTATCCAACTACCACTTCCAATTCATCTAAACCTCCAAGGACGTCTAGTTTAGTCAAAGTCAATTGAGTATATCCATTCAATCTGTGAGAGTGCCTTAGAACAACTAAGTCTAGCCAACCACATCTCCTAGGCCTCCCTGTGGTGGTCCCAAATTCATGCCCCATTTTACCCATGTAAGCTCCACCATCGTCGAACAATTCACTTGGGAATGGTCCATGCCCCACACGCGTAGTGTAAGCTTTCACTACACCATATACTTCGCCTACTTGACCAGGGTGAATCCCTGCCCCGTGTGTTGCGTTTGCTCTACTCGTAACAGATGATGTAACAAACGGATAAGTCCCATGATCAATATCCAACAAACTCCCTTGTGCCCCCTCGAGTAGGATGTTTTGACCCTGCCTCAGAGCTAAATCCAGCATCAAACCTGTCGGCTTTATTGCTGTACCAAACCTTTCCTCGACCCAATCTAACGATTCTTTTAGGTCTGCGGCAGAGATTTTCGCTTCAACTCCATGTGCTTTGAGTTGAGATGTCATCCTAGCAGAGTTTTCTGCAAGCCATTCAGAATCTGAGCGTCGATGTTTCAAGTCACAGAACCTAATACCAACTCGTTCAATTTTATCTCTATAGGTGGGTCCGATACCCCTTCCAGTAGTCCCTATTTTCTGGTCTGCACCATCATATAGTCTATGGAAAGGAAGGTTAACATGCGCCCTTTCAGAAATCCATAACCTCTCTCCCTCTGGAGATTCGTTAGATGTTTCTTTCCACCTATCTAGTTCCTCTTCTAAGACCCAAGGATCTACAACCATCCCAGCCCCAAGTACAAGTTGGCAATCAGGGTTTGTCAATCCAGATGGTAGTTGATGTAGTTTCAAAACTTGGTCACCAAGTACTATTGTATGTCCTGCGTTATTTCCTCCTTGAAATCTTGCAACCCAATCCGAATCTTGAGCCAATTGATCGACCAATTTACCCTTCCCTTCATCCCCCCATTGGGCGCCTAGAACAACTTGCGCAGGCATGACGAGTGTTGTCGTGCCGCGACCATCAAATGAACTTCACTATCCAAACACCTTATCAAATTAGACAAAGAGTCAGACTTCCCGATTACCAATTTGCTTGATGAGTCAAACGAGGAAGTATTTGTTTGAACTTTTTTTTTAGTGTTCGAACATCAATAATGATAGAACTTGTGGCTTAGAGGTGATGATGTTCTTAATTTGATTATTTTAGTCAGAATCTATGATGTTATTTTCACTTAACTTAGCCATTTAATTTTTTTTTATAGATTGTAAATCATTGAAATAGTGTCATAGTTTGTCGATAACTGTCAGGGTAAGGAAAACCACCTATAATGGCTCAAAATATGCCTTATTTGGTGTTTTAAAGAAAGAAATGGCCAAACAGGAAGAACCACAGGTTTAAATACTATGAGTTCCAACTAACTATGTAACCGGAGGTTGTACAGTATGAGTGAAGAGGAGAAGAGCAGCGGGATTGAGAAACAGAAGAATGAAATCAAGGCGAGAGCACATGCTAGTCGAAATACAATTGGCTCAGCAAGGCGACCTTCACAAGTTCGAAAGATGGTAGGTCACGAAGGTCCTTGTGAAGAGTGTGGGGCTATCGAATGGGATTTAGATGATGTGCGAGGCGAAGTAGTCTGTCAAGCATGCGGTTTGGTTGCAGAATCTGATGTAATTGACAAGGGGGCAGAGTGGGTTAACCATGGAGATGGTCCTGATAGATCACGCGTGGGGGCGCCATCCACATTGACACTTTCAGATAAGGGATTGAACACCACAATTAGCAAGGGTGATTTGATGGGTTCAAAAGCAAAGATGCACGGGATTTCAGGAAAGGCCCTAAGGGACTGGAGACGAAGGGCAGTAATAGATGACAGGTCTAAGACTAGAAGCAGTAGAGCAAGAAACCTTGTCAAGGCAATGCAGTTCATTAGAGACAAAAGCGGACTCCCAAGACAAATGCAGGAACAGGCTGCTGGTTTTTACAGAAAAGCTGCAGAAAAGGGACTTGTAACTGGCAGAAGTATCCAAGGGGTATCTGCGGCATGCGTCTATATTGCAGCAAGAGAAGCAGGAATTCCAAGGAGAATTGAGGATATAGCAGAATCATTTGATATGGAAGATGAAATGAAAATGAAAGAGCTGAAGAGAACCATCAGACTTGTTTCTAGAGAATTGGGGGCCCGCAAAATCACAGGGCCAGCTGAATATCTCGACAAGTTCAACAGTGACCTTGGCTTACCTCCGCAAGTTCTTGGAATGGCGAATGGACTATGGGATGTTGTTGGCGAATCTCTTGAATGGCAAGGTAAGAAACCGAGTGGTGTTGCAGGAGTATTGATTTACGAGGCTGCTAAAAGGTGCGGTACTGCTAGAACTCAGGCGGATGTTTGTGAAGTTGCAGGTGTCAGTGAAGTGACTCTAAGGGGCTTGCTAAGGCTTCTAGAAGGATTGCTAGAAAAAATAGGCGAGGCGCCCTTCAATTGAATCGTATCAATCAATGTAACTTAACGAACCTGACAGGGCAGATTACTTGCTGGATTAAACCATCAGATTCGGTATTGTCAATTCTAATCAGGTGCTGATCCTTTTTCCCTTCTACTGGGGCAACAATAATTCCAGAAGTGGCGAGTTGATTTAACCAATTTTCTGGAATTACCTCACCACAAGCAGCAGCTATAATTCCTGAGAATGGGGCAATTTCTGGAAGGCCTAGTTTCCCGTCACCATTAGTTATGGAAACTGGTGAGAGGTCAAGATTTGATAGAATCTTTTCAGAGCGTTCAACAAGTTCAGGAACAATTTCAATCGAATACACATCGAACCCCATTTCTACAAGTATTGCGGTTTGATAACCACATCCGGATCCAATTTCAAGAATTTTACTTCCTATGGGTAGAGATTCAAGTTGCGAAGTCATCAGTGCTACAATATATGGTTGGCTAATTGTTTGGCCAAATCCAATTGT
>CAYNXD010000065.1:0-10032 GCA_964401115.1 uncultured Candidatus Poseidoniales archaeon
ACTGCAGATGCTACTTTGAGGAGGATAGATTACTTCCAAAAGAGTAGAGATTTGGAACCAAATGTGGATGCTTACAGAGGTGCTGGAATCCCCTCTGACTTAATTGATGGTTTAATTTCAGGTCGAGCACATCCTGATTATACAAACGTTGATACAAATGTATACTCGGTCGCAGTAATGCGAGCCTTGGATCGTGCTGAAGGCAATATGTCCTCATTCCCCGAAGATGACTCTCAATTCGATAATCCTGTTTCTGATTCTTCAACTGGTGAGGGAGCAGGTTCTTCAGATGGTACTAAAGAAATGATTCTTAACTTTATCCTATCTAATGATTTAGCTGATGGCGTCACTTATGATTCGATAATGAAAGAGCTAGAGAGCAATGGAATTTCACGCATTGATGCTGATACATCACTGAGTGAATTAGAGAAAGAAGAGAAGGTAAAAGCGCCCAGTTTTCAGATGTGGCAAGTCAATCTTGAATGAGGCTATGCCGCGCTACCTTCAATTAGCGAGTTACACGTGTACCCCTTTGAGGGAACTCTATGGCGTCGGGTCATTCTTGCTTTATTCGTTCGTTAGATGGTGATTGGTTACAACTTGATGATTGTCACATCAAACTTGAAATTAGGCGTAGATATCAGCGAGAAATAGCCCGTGACGGCGAGGGTGATGATTTGCTTGATCAGGGTGCGGAAAGCATGGAATTTACTATGACTGGTCGAATTGATATAGCCACCTTTCTGAAAGTGCAAACCATTTTCCGCTCAGGTACATGTTGGTACATAGATCCATTCGAGGAGCGGGAGATGAAGGTTTGTTTTGCACGTTTGCGTTATGATAGTGAGACCGATGAGTTTGAATTTTTGCTAATTGAAGATGTAGTTTAGGAGCGAGTAATTAATGAGTGCCCAAGAAGAGGACATCAATCTGATTTACGCTTTAAGAGGAATTCAGGTTTTAATTGGCGCAGGAGTAGGTCTTGAGTCTGCGATGACTCACATTTCAATGGGTGGCTACGGAAGAATTTCTTCAGATTTCTCAACAGCGATGACGGGAGTTAACTCAGGGCAGCGATTGGAAGATGAATTACGACGATTGATTACTAAAGCAAAGAGTGATGATTATCGGCGCCTTCTGAATTCAATGCTAAATAATGTAACATCTAATACTGATATTTTGGCATCATTGGAACAACAGGCTTCACGGGCCGAGGAGAACAGGACAGATCGGTTAAAGAGATACATTGAGGACTTATCGGGGTTGCCTGAAAAGGCCCTGATTCTAGGTTTTCTAGCCCCGCTAATCCTAGGTATGTTAGCAATCGCTCCTTTTCTTTTGGGTAGTCTTGCAGGAGTTCCTGGAGTTTCAATACCTCCAGCTAGTACAATGATGTTCATGTTCCAAGGTGGGCTTTTAGTTACAGTAGTATTACTCGTAATGATGCTGATAGGCGCGAAATCGAAAGAGCCGGGGGTGTAATTTTGCCAATAGGAGTCAGTGGTTTTCTTGATATGGCTACAGATTCTTTGCTGATTTCAATTTTTATTCTGCTGACCATAATTTCAATTGGTGGTGGTTTGCCATTTATTATGGAGGACAGGCGCTTGAAAAAATTAGAAAATGGGTTGCCAGAACTTTTGGAAGGAATTTCTACATCATTAGGGGCAGGTCTTGGCTTGCAACAAGCAATCACTTCGATGTCTGAGCAACGCAATGATGGCCTTGGCCAATTATTGCGGAGGGCAATAGAGAGAAGTAAAGTTACTACTTTTGATGCTGCTATTTCTGAATTCGCAGTTGATTCTAGGTCTCCACCGATTCAACGGGCTTTCAATTTGCTTCAAACAGCAGATGAAAATGAAGCACCCCTTCAAGACGTCACTTTTTCAATGAGTTTAGAGTATGACCGTCTTTTGCGTTTGCGACAAAAAAGAGAGTTAGACCTGAAGGGTCAGGCCTTGATGCTAAAAGGATTGATGTCTGCCCTGCTCCCTGCTACCATTGGGATGATGTTTGGGCTGTTTGCTGGCCCACAATCTGGAATCCCAATGGATTTATTCCATCCTTCAATGCTACTATATTTCACAGCAGGCTCAGCCTTTTCAGTATTGGTTTCAGCAGTAATGATTGGAAAAAGCCTCAATTCAGCGTTTTGGTGGATTGCTCCATGGGCGTTATTTTCCCAAATCATTTACATGGGGTCTTATCTAGTATCGTCGGTTATGGTATGATTAGGAAGTGATTGAATGAGTGATGAAGTACTTGCCAGATACGAATCGATAACCATCTACATGGAACCTAATCATCCAAGCCCAGTATATCATGTGGATGGGCACACAGAAGCAAATCCATATGGTGCATTGAAGCCATTATTGGAAGACGATCAACTTGAGGAAGTAATGTATAATGGGGGTTCGCAATGCGTCAAAGTAGCCCATCGTGATCATGGGATGTGTCGAACAAACATTTGGATTGATGATGATGAGGGCTTGAAAATAGCATCCAATATTGCTGCTTTCACAAATGTTCCCCTAGGGGATGGTCCAGGTAAGGTTCCACTTTTCGATGGTCGTTTACCTGATGGTAGTAGGGTAAATGGGGTCATTCCGCCAGTTTCCCCTGATGGTCCAACCTTGACAATTCGTAAATTCAGAGAAGATCCAATAACAATTGTCGATTTGATTAACTTTGGAACAATTGATTTGACTCTAGCTGCTACTCTTTGGTGCTGGGTAGATGGTTTGGGGGCCCGTCCAGCGAATTTTATTATTTCAGGAGGGACTGGTTCAGGTAAAACAACTACACTAAACTGTCTAGGGATGTTTATTCCTTGGGATAAGAGACTTCTAACTGTTGAGGATACAGCTGAACTACAACTTTTCCATGATCACTGGTTGCGAATGGAGACTCGTTCAGAAAGACCCGATGGGACTAATGAGGTCGATATGGATGACTGTTTGAAATCTAGTCTTAGAATGCGCCCAGATAGAATTATTGTGGGTGAGGTTAGAGGTTCAGAAGCTTCAACACTTCTCACTGCAATGAATACCGGGCACGACGGTTCTTTTGGTAGCCTTCACGCTAATACTGCAATGGAGACTGTTACTAGGATGACGAGCCCCCCTATGAACGTACCATCAATAATGATGAGTGGTTTAGATTTGATTATTATTCAAAGTAGAATAACTGTTGATGGCAAATCAGTTCGAAGGATTGTGGAAATCGCTGAAATAGCGGGCATGGAAGGTGACCGTCCTAGATTAAACCCGATATGGAAATATGACCCCGCTACAGATTCAACAACAAGTACTGGAGTACCTAGTAAATTGAGAGAGTTGATATGTTCTGCAGCCGGTTGCAGACCTGCTGATTTCGATGCCCATGTAAGGCAGAGGGAGCAGATATTGAATGACATGATGTCAAGAGGTATTCGTGACATTGAAACGGTGACAAAAATTATCCAAACCTACTACTCACGTCAATGACCACTTTCTCCACGATTTAGTTTCCTTAGAAGAGCATCTGCAGCATCCAGTTTTGCTTTGACTCGATTCCCAGTGGATTCATCATCAGGCGTGCTTTCAACAACAGAATCAATTGTCGGTGGTTCCCTTCCCATTTCTGATAGGATATCCCTCATCGAGTCAACGACTTCCGAGACTTTTTCATTATCTAATGAAATTACAGTGGGTAGTGAAGGGATATCTTCTATGGAAACATAACCCATTTCAGCAGCTAAAATTCCAGCCGCAGCCAATAGGCGAGGTCGTACTTCGGTTTGATTTGCATCCCAACCCCTCCTTTCGAGGAAGCGAATCAGTAACGCGTGTTCTGGCGGCCCAAATGCACCTTCAGAGCGCCGAACGATTGTTTCGACGACTCTTTCAAATGCTTCCATTTGTGTTTCAACTTTGCCTAGTTGATCAATAGCCTCGGGGCTAGCATCGTGAGAACCCCTATACAGAATATCCAGAGCCCGTTGCCTTCTAGCAGTCACAGGGTCCATTTCAGATTCACTGGCCCTTAGAGAAACTTGCAAATCAAATAGCCCGTGAATTCTACCGCTTATTGCAGCTAGTTCCAAATCTAGTTCGGCATCTAGTGCTAAATTCTCAAATTCGACTCTAGCAGCTGCAATATCTCCGCCCCTATTCTCTAGAATGATATCCAATTTGTCAAGAAGTTGTGGTCGTACATTTTCTAAGTGACGCAGGGCCTGTTTTTCACGCCATGAACCAGGGAGGGTCGATTTTGCTTGGTCTTCCTGTTGCTTCAATTTGATCATTTGTTGTAATTCATCAAGAACCCGCTCTCTAACCACTGCATGTTCAATTCCAAAGCCCAATCGCCCTAAATCTTCAATGAATGCAGCGACATCCTCTTCATCTTGTTCTCTTCCAATAAGTAAGAATTCGCGGAGGTGGCTAGTCAATTCAGCACGCCTAGCATCTAGCCGAACCAGTGCTTCCCCTGCACCTTCGTCAAGGGTGATTGGAATTTCCATATCTTCAATTTCTTCAACGTCACTTTCGACTATATCACTTACACTATCATCAATTTCTATGGGGGTGGCAGTTGGTGTTGCGGCTGGTTGTGCCACCTTTTTACCAGTGCGCAAACTCTTCTTCACCCTACCCCATGCTTTCTCTTCAGAAGATAACACCCCGGCTACTCTGCCCATTAGGACATTTTTATTTCCAGAACGAGGTAAGTCAAGTGAGATACAGTATGCGTGGAGTTGCTCTCTGGTCATATCACCTATGGTTGAAATATTCAGTTTTTTAGGGTCGCCATTTAGGTGTAACCAAAGGCGTTGCATCTTCGATTTCTTAGAGCCAGATTTTTTAACACCAAAAATTCCTAGGACTTCTGTAAGTTCGCTATTTTGCATTGATTTAATTCCAGAATCTGTCAAGTCAATATGCCCTAAAATCAATTTTCCAATGAGTTTTGCACGTAACTGCTCAACATTACCCGTTTTTGGCAAGTCATTTTCAATTGCTAAGTCCCTTAACTCTGCAAGTTTTGCCTGAAAAAGCGAATTAAGTAACTCTGAGTTGATGGTCAAACCCCTTTCACCTCAAGCGCTCTCTTCGCCTTCCAAACATCTATGTTACGCTTCCGAAGGGGGTAAAAGTAGCGGTTAGTTCAGCAAATTAGTATGACCGGATTATTTTCTAGATCAATTTAGTTAGTGTTTCACAGATTTAGGAAATCAGATCGTTCCCCACTTAGTTTCAGTAGCTTTTTCCAATCTTCAACCATGAAGCGAGCAGCAACCGAAGCATCCACGAGGTTGGATATTCTCTGTATGCTGATTGTCGAGTTTCCTCGATGACTAACTAACTCCATCTGAATGTCTACTTTTGTTTCATTTGCTCGCAACTCACCTTCAGGGTCAATTAGAACATTGTGAGTTAACAAATCCTTTCGTCGTTCTGCTTCACGAATCAGGGTTCCTGGCTGTCTATGGCGGACAGTAAGGCCGATGATTCCCTTATTTTCATCTTCAATTTCCGAAAGAATAATTTCACCAATTTCCCAAGAAGTTTCTGCTTCTTCGTCTAGGATTTCTATTACTCTTTGTCGAGGAAAACCAATTCTTCCGATTACGAGAATTGTGCCGGCATGAGGGGTTGGTAGAAATCGAATTAATTCGTCTTCTGCTGGTTCCTGAGACAAAGCATGGCGTCGAGTTTTCATCCCCGCCATTCGATGTATATGCCGTGGGATTACATAACCATCAATTTCATCTGATTGCCTGATCCCTTCAGCCCACTCGGAGAAAGAAAACAAATCGCCATCAACTAATTCTTTAGGTGTCTCAATTTCTTCTATTCCAATATGGGCATTTGCAGAACGAACTCTCAAATCCCCTCGCAGCCTCCTCAATTGTCGTCGGACTAACTTATTTTCTGAGAGCACAATTGCATTTTTGGGTAGGTGGCGAGGTCTGTCCTCACTCACCAGTACAAAATTCCAGTCTCTAAGTGGCAGTGCTCCAACTACTTTGAAATCATCACCAAGTAAATCGGATTTTGAGATATCTATTGCAGCCCCTAAAACTAGATCAACAGTTCCATCATCAAGCATTTCGAACCCTTCTTCTAGATTTGAAACTGATATTTCTTCAATTTCAAGGAGTTCAGAATCTACTTTCGACAATGCCCCCAACAAATCGGCGGAATTCGTGGGTGCTCGAGCAATTCTAAGCACATCATCATCGTCCATTAGCGACCCTCTACTCGGCAGAGCCACAGCCACCTGTTGATATATCCGACCCTTGTGCAAGCGTTGAGGGATATGCAAGCAGCCGAGAGTCACGTTGCCTTGCTTGAGCATAAGAGAGGTGTAGTGGAAGAGGCACTAATCGCCCACGTCGATAAAGCAAGCAGTGGGAAAAATTCGGAAATCATGGCTCTGGCAAAACAAGTTTTGCTTGCAGGGGGGAAAAGGTGGCGCCCAATACTTATTCTTCTTTCTTACACTATTGCCGGTGGCGAGGATGAGGATGAAGTGATGCCACTCGCTCTAGCTTTTGAGATGATACATACTGCAACTTTAGTACATGATGACATAAACGATGGTGCAAAATTTAGAAGAAATGTTCCAACTTTACACGAGAGATATGACTCTTCGCGCGCCCTGATAGCAGGGGATTATTTGTTTGTAGAGGGTTTCGGTTTGGGGGGTAGGTATGATGAGGAAATTGTATCCTTGATGGCTGAATGTTGTGCTCAAATTGCTTCTGCTGAATTAATGCAACTCAGACATATAGGGAACTTAGCCACCACTCCTGAGGATTACTATCAAATTATTTCTGGAAAAACTGCTGGTCCATTTGAAGCGGGTTGCAAAGCAGCAGCGCTAGTCGCGGGGGCTGATATTGAGTTGGCTAATACTTTAGGGAGATTCGGTTTAGAGTTGGGGATAGCCTTTCAAATTGTAGACGATCTTCTCGATCTTGAGGGTGATGAAAGAATGGGGAAGCCAAGAGGGACGGATGTTATTGAGGGGAAGATGACACTTCCTCTAATTCACACACTAACCCTTTCCCATGGAGATGATAGGCGTCGTCTTGCTGAAGTAATTTCCAACTTCCACGATGGTTTGTGGGATGAACTAACAAATCTACTCAATCGTTCAGGGAGTATCGGTTATGCTAGTACATTAGTCAAAAACCATTTGACTCGGGCACTTGAGGCCCTTTTCGAGTTTCCAGAAAGTGACGAAAGGGATGTACTTGAATGGCTTACAAATCAAGTCATGGAGCGACATGATTGAAAAATTATGAATCGGTAGTTACTTCTCACTAGCCTCAATTCACGAAAACGGGAGGGAGGGTGTCTGAGCCAATCCAATTCGGAACCAGAACATCGTCAGGTGTTGGTAGTGGGTGCTGGGCCGGGCGGGACTGCTGTAGCAAAGCGTCTTGCCGAAGAAGGCATTGATGTCTTAGTAATTGAAAGGCGTCAGACCGTGGGTAATCCTGCGCAGTGCGGCGAATGCTTCCCGGGGTGGGGTGAGATGACCGATGCTTTTCCTTTAATCAAGGATGACCCTTGGCTTGAAGATTTTTGGCAATTGCCGAGCCATATCCTTGGTCAATATCTTGAGTGGATGCGTATTTTTTCTCCTTCAATGAAAGACTATGGTTTTGAACTCGACTGTTATGGGGCACATCGCCTGCAATTGGACGGTTATCTTGCAGATCAGGCTGAATCTAAAGGTGCAGATATTCAAACAGGAACGGAACTTAGGAAGATTCAGAATCAAACGAAGCTCAATCGAGAAGTATATCGAACAAACAATGGCTCTTTCACTGCTGATTATGTCATTGACGCATCGGGCTCTCCAGCTCATGTTGCAAGATTACGAGGTAAGGGTGAGAGGCCATCAGTTCAATTACCAACAATTTATGCTCAAGTTACTGGGCATGATTCTGATTCATTTGACATTTTCATGGGAAGTGTTGCTCCTAGAGGTTATGCTTGGATCATACCTAAGGGGGAGATAGCAAATGTCGGGATAGGTGTCCATTATAATAACCTAGAAATACCTCTGAAACAGCGTCTAGATACATTTTGCCAGGGTCTTGGTTTGACGATACATTCCTACGGCGGGGGTTGGATACCTTTGGGGGGTAAGGTGAAATCCGCTGTAGACGACAATGTATTGTCTGTGGGTGATGCAGCGGGCCTCGTTATGCCATCAAATGGGGGTGGCATAGGGCAGGCTATTGTTTCAGGTAAATTTGCAGCAGACACAATCATATCTAATATCAATAATGATTTACCCCTTACTAATTACAATAAGATGCTCAGTAAAACTATGGCTAAACAATTGAAAATTAGTCGCCGCTCAAAAAATCTATTTTGGACATTCTGCCGAAATGATATGACTACCGAGTTGGCTATGAGAATTCTAGGAACCAGTGGCTTACGACGTGCAGTTGATTGCCGCCGCCCACTGATAATCCTTTAAGTCAGGCTATTCTGGCTTTGATGCTATGAATCTAACCGCCATTCCAGGGAAAAGTAGCCGCCCCCTTACAGGGGAAAAACCTACTTCCCGCATCATTTTCTTGTATTGCCTTGTTGTCCCGAAGTGAACATATGTTTTAGTTAGCCACTTCCATGGGTGGTTTGTTTCTTTACAAACAAATCTAGCGTAACTTCCGACCCAAATTTTCATCCATAACCAACCTAACCAACCGTGCAAAAAATTAGCTTTCCCGGCATCACAGATCACCAACTTACCACCAGGTTTCAATACTCTTAATATTTCTTCAAGCGCCTTCTTCTTATCCTTAAAATCACGAAAAGAGAAGAGACAACAAACGACATCAAATGAATTCTCAGATAGGGGTATTTCCTCTGCTGTACCCTCTACGAATTTCGCTTGTTTTTCCCCCCTTTCACCTCTTGCGTCATTAACTCGTTTTCGGGCTACCTCTAACATGGCGGGTATTGGGTCTAGGCATGTGACATCACATCCTTCAATACGTTCAGCAAATGTCCCCGGGCCACACCCAATTTCAAGTACTGAACTATTCACTGGTATTAACGCCCTAACTCCTTTGCGCCAACGTTGATCTTGTCCCAATGTGGCAAAGCGGTTAATTCTGTCATAGACAGGGATAGTCGCCTCTAAATTAGCCTGTAATTCAGACCATTCCAAGTCGCCAATATGCTCACTGTCCATGACTTCCCCCATGTATCGGGCGATGTACTCTATGTTTGAACGCGTCGGAATGGTTCTAACTACGTTTAGGTTACACTCATAAACCGTTCATCAGTCGCCAACCCACCCATAGGGTGGAACCATGTCACGTAAGGAAGTTCTTAGTTCAATAAAGGATGCCGAAAAGAAGGCCAGCCAAAAAATAGACAAGGCTCACTCGGACGCAACCGGTATAGTAAACAAGTCTCGAATTGACGCTTCGGAAGTTTTAGCTAGTGGTAAGAGAGATGCTGAGGTTGCAGCTCAGGAAATGATTGCAGGGGCGAGAGACGATGCTTCCAAGCAGGCAGACAAAGTTCGCAAGGAAGGTCAGAAGGATTTGGATGCAATTAGAGACCAAAGTGAGAAGAATCGTTCAGCAGCAATTGAAACGGTGCTAAAAAGTTTCACTGCCGAGTAATATAGTAATAATTTGGAGTTGTAGTTATGGGTCAGTTAACGACACAGGGTATGTCAAGATTGACTGCTGCTGGGACACTGCCCAAGTTAGATGATGCAATAGAAACAATTGCCTCACTAAAAGCGGTACACATAGTAGACTATAGTGGCGATGTTGATGATATTAAATTGGGTGAGCCACATCCATCATCTGAAGAAATAGGACGTAACCTTAATCGTTACCGTAGCGTAATGTCTCAGATAGAGAAAAATGACATTAAAACCCCTCTAGAGGCTTCCCCAATACGCCTTAAGATGGCCGCAGATCTTCCATCTCTAGTTGATGAGATGTTATCATCGACAGACCGGATAGATTCTATTGAGGTTGAAGAAGGAGATATAGCCGAG
>CAYNXD010000066.1:0-20766 GCA_964401115.1 uncultured Candidatus Poseidoniales archaeon
CGTCAGAGGACACGCAAACTCCTGTTCATAGTAATTCAGAAGTCGAAGCAGTTGTCCTGTCTATTGTAGTAAAACATACAGGATATCCAGAGGATTTCTTAGAACTAGATCAAGATCTTGAGGGGGAGCTCGGAATTGACACAGTGAAGCAAGCTGAAATAATGGCTGATTGCCGTGAGCAGTTCTCACTACCTGTTGACGAATCTTTCCAGTTACGTGAATATCCAACACTTGCCCACATGATTTCCTACATCATCTCGATGAGCCAAGGTGTTTCAATCAATGACAACACTATAGAAATAGATGAAGAAAATACAACTGTGACTGAGATTGAGGTGCCAAATAAGGATGATGTTGATGAAGATAGTTTGGAAAATATCGTTGATGAGATTGGCGTTCGACGTTGGGTTGTGGAGGTTGAAGAGGCTGAACTAAACGAGCCGGCCCCAATAGAGATGAAGGGCTCATATCTAATCGTAACAGATGATTCATGGGGTCTTGGAGATTCAATTTGTCAAGAATTAGAGAGAGCAGGGACTGAGGCTGTTCGCCTAATGTTAGATCCTAGCATCAAATCAAAGATTCGGGTTGAGAAGGATGGGGAAGTGGATATAATCAGACTTGATCCAGGAAATGAATCTCATCTTTCCCAATTTGGGGCAATTCTAGCACCATTAGATGTCGTAGGAGTAATTCATACAGCCCCTTGTACGCTTGCCGGCATGGCCTGGGCTGAAGTAACAAGTCGGCAGCAAACTCAGATGGTTTGTCACGGACTGTTTGGTGTTTTGCGAATTATTGATGGTAAATTGGCTGAGAGAGATGATGGGATTGTCTGCTCTGTTTCCGCTCTTGACGGAAGGCATGGGAATGGAGGCCATAGATTCAATGCACTAGGCGCCGGCGCTCACGGGATAGTAAAGTCATACGGTCGTGAAAGACCAAACATCAGATCTAGAGCCATAGATGTTGCTCCCGAATTATTGGTAGATTCCGATTCACTAGCATCTACCATTTTAGAAGAGATTAACCAAATGGGGCCACGAGAACTAGGTATTGATTCAGATGGACGTAGATGGAGTGTTTGTATTTACGATGAGCCACACGAATCAGAGCGAAAATTATTGCAATCTGATGATGTTCTACTTGTATCCGGGGGTGGCACCGGGGTCACTGCTGCTTGTATGGTTGGCTTGTCCGAAGCAAACCTAGATGTTGGCGTGCATTTCGCATTATTAGGGCGTACCAAATTAGATGATTCGCTTGTAAGTAAAGTTTCGGCCAGTGATGATGAGCTTCAGCAAATGAAGATGTCATTACGAGAACAGTTGCAAGAGGGAGCCGAAAAGGTGACCATTGTTGAATGGGAAAAGGCGTGGGAAAAGGTGACTCGTTCAATTGATATTCACAAAACTCTTCATGCAATACGCGAAAGTGGAAACACCGCTAGTTATCATGCATGTGACATTACAGATGGAAAACAGATTAGAAAAGCTTTGAAGAAATTGAAGAAGAAGAGAGGTGCCGTAACCGGAATTATACATGGTGCTGGAATTGAAGATTCCAAACTTACCGCAGATAAGCAATGGACTACCTTTTCTCAAGTCATGGCTGTAAAGGTCGATGGATGGCAATCATTGGTTAATGCGGTTAAAGACTACAGTAGTGATCTCAGATATTGTTGTGTATTTACTTCAATTGCTGGGCGTTTTGGAAATGCAGGACAGACAGACTATGCTGCAGCAAACTGTATCCTAGATGCGGAAATGTCTCGACTTTCTCACACAGAGAATGAACCACACGGAGTTGCGCTAGCATGGACTGGCTGGAGAGATGTTGGTATGGCAACTAGGGGTTCAATCGAGAAGGTGTTTGAAGAAGCGGGGATTGAGACAGTCTCAGTCGAAGAGGGTGTCGATTTGTTTGTTGATGAGGTTATGTGTGGAGGGAAAAGAAAAGTGGTTATTGCTGGGCAACTTGGAGTTCTCAACGATGATGGAAGTGAACGTAAGCCACCTCAGAGACTCTCCCCCGAAGTTTCAGCTCTAATGGAAGATGCAACACGGTTTCCATTTGTAGAAAATATTGTCTCGCATGATGATTTTGATCAACTTACATACGAATGTACTCTTGATATCAATAGATACCCATTCCTCATTGATCATGCAATTGATGGCGTCCCATATCATCCTGGAGTAATGGCATTGGAAATGTTTGCAGAAGCTGCTCAACTACTTTGGCCGCCTTGTTCAGTCATAGGATTTGATGACGTCAAGTTTGGCTTACCCGTGAAGTTATTGCAAGATGAACAGAAAGTTAGAATTGTTGCTAATTTCATTCGACAGGATGATGAAAATGTATGGGTTGCATGCCGCCTAGAATCTGATTTGATTAACAAGTCAGGAGAAAAGTTCGGAGAGCCACGAATACATCACGAAGGCGTTGTTCGTATGCTAAAGGCCGGCGCCGAACGCGGATTATTGCACCTACCATCAATAGGAATTCCAGAACAAAATGGCACACCAGAAAATCCTGATTTTATCTACGAACGATTCTTCCACGGTCCAAGATTCCAATCCCATGGTGGAATATTATGTGGTTGTCAGATTGACGACATGCTTGGTGTTGATGGAATTGCACTTAACCGAAATCAACTACCCGATACTAATCTATTTGCAGATGGAACAATGGAATTGGAAGCACAACCAATGTTGATAGAAGCCTGCTTCCAAAATGCAGGTATGGCGGCAATGGAAGTTGATGAATTACAATCCCTACCAATTGGAATAGATCGTGTTGAATTGATAAGGTCTTCAGAAAATAATGACGCATTGAGGATGCGCACCCTTAGAATAGGTTCTGAAGATGGTGGAATTACAAATCATGACTGCCTGATCATCAATCAGAATGGGAAACCAGTTTTGGCTTTGAATGGTCTCAAATTAAAGGGTATGGCTCCACTATCAGATTCAGAAAAATTCTCACTAAATCGCAATTAAAAAATTAATTTATCAATTGAGGAATTAACATGTGGAAAAAGTACGGAGAGCCGTCCCCTCTGGAACTCCCTTATGGCTGTCATGTAGATGCCATAGCTGCTTGGATTAGGGTTCGACCCACGTCCCCTACCGATCCAATCCCAAATGTATCGAATCTGGTTTTCGTCAATCCATCTGAAGCAGAGAATTTTGCTACAGCTAAAAGAGCCGAGGAACATGCTGCTGGACGTTGGTTAGTTGAGTATCTATTGTTGAGTAGTGGCCGAGATCCTAATTTATTCAAAATAGAACGTGATGATTTTCGTAGACCTAGATTAGTAGGACCAAATGCACCATCAATGACTATCACTCATAGTGGTGGGTTTGCCGCTGTTGCACTTGGACCAGAGGGGGTGGATATTGGTTTAGATCTGGAACCTGTTGATTCTCGCCCTAGAAATATTCTGGGAATGATGTCTTCTGGCGAAGAAAAAATGAATCTAGAATCTCTATTTGATTATAATGAGGATATTGCTTCTACTCGAACTACAGATGTATGGGTTGCTAAAGAGGCAATTCAAAAGGCCATGGGGGTTGGAATGGGACTCCCTCCTCAATCATTCGAAGTTGATGGGCGTGATGTGATAGACATTGATTTTGATGGGAAAAAACATACTTTCAATCTACATAGATGGAAAACAATCCTAAATGGAAAACTCAACACATTGGCAATTGCTGAGAAAATATGAAAATCGATCTATTCATTTTCATTCCTCTTCGTTATTTGTAGGATTGTCACTTGGTTGTTTTTTACGTGAGGGAAAGAAGAGAATTAATATGCCTAATAAAAATATTACTGGAACGATTGGGATTGCAGAAATATCCAAGGAAAACAATTCAAAAACAGTTTCCCAAAGTGGAGCATTTACTGGCATGAAGAGAAATATTAGCGCAACGCCGAACCAATTTCTAGGTGTCATTAAACATCGTGCAGAGGCCATAGAACATCAAGGCTCGCATAGACGCGGTTAAGGGCAAATGCTTGGTCGGCTGTGCAACGCGTCCATGATGTAGGGGTAGCATCAGAGGTTTCCAACCTCTTCGCCCGGGTTCAAATCCCGGTGGGCGCACCTAAGAAAACCTGATTGATTAGGCGTCGCCTTCAACCCTAGGAGCTAGGAAGTAAATCACATTCGCCCCACCATCTGCGAAGGTAAATTCAAGCCTTAGGGGATAGTTTTCTCCAAATTTCGCTGTTACTGTTTCAACTGTAGCTTCTATTCTCTTGGCCAATGGAAGTAAGTATTGAAGACTATATTGGCTCTTAACAGGATTATCACAAACCAGTTCCTGTAATTCCCCCGATTCATAACTAACATTTACGGCATCGGATTCGCCTGTAACATTCACACTGAATCTGTTTTGATCTATTGAGAATGTTACCAAGTCCCCTACTTGATCTGCTGCTTTAAGAGCACGCGCAAACTTTGCTCCAGTAAGACTGACTGAAATGTTGGTATCTAGTTCGGGGACTTTCGGCTCCTGCATATTTTGTCTATCAAGTGGGCGAATTGTCCTTTCGATTTCTCCCACTTGGAATTCAACCTTCCCTACGGCATCATTGTAATTCATAACTATTAAATCGCCAGCACCAGCCAACTGAACTAGTTTAGATATCTTAGATAATTCCAAGCCCAACACCGTTTCTGCGACTTCCCAGGATTCAAACGCTGAAGAGTCAACTTCCATCTGAATCATTGCAACGTGGCTAGGGTCAACTATCCTAATCACGAGTTTGTCATCCTCAAAGTTGAAGCGTGCTTCCTCGACCAAGGTAGATAGGATATCGACTACCATTCTAAAGGTGTCTTGTCTCGCTGTAATATTCATCATGTCGGTACCCACGCCCCCGTGATATTGTTCCTCCTTTAAGAGGGTACAAAAGCCTTCGCTACGCGAAATTACTGAATCCGGTAAGAGAAAATAATGAAAATTATCTTCTTTCAGATTTTTGTTCTGTTGGAATTCGCTCCAATCTATCGAAATCGATATCCATTCTCGGGGAGGGTTCCTCCTTCGAAAATTCTTGACAAATCTCTCTAAAGTCTTCTTCCGACATAGATGAAGAGAATTCATGGAATGAATCTGAATGGCTCTTTTTATCCATCTCTCCTTTACGATGCTCACCTTTTGCCTGTGGATGGATTACTTCAGTACCCCATGCAGAGACTCGGACTATGGTAATCTCACCATCATCTGCTGTGCTGATAATATCGTACTGAAGGGAGCCGTCGCTGAATTCTCTGTGGGCGATTATGGTGCCATCATCTCGATGTTCAAGACGGAGGGCTGGCGCATCTTCGCGTTCAGGTCTATCCCTCTCATGGCGATCATTTCTGAAGCGTTCCATCATGCCACGTAATTCTCTGCAAGAGTCGTCATCGCCACCCTCACAGGCTTCTCTCAAATGTGATACACGCTCCCTAATTCCATCTCTATCTCTTTCACTTTCATCGCGCTCTTCTTCAGATTCCCATCCAAATCTCTCTAAGAAAACTGCAAATTCTTCTTCAGTATAATTCTCGGTAGTGGTTACCCCGTCATCAATGATTGAAATTGTGTAACCTGCTTCATTCCGTACTACTGTGACGTGTTCTGGTAGATGCCAATCAATCTCATCAGAATCTGTTTCAGTAACATTGTCTTCAGAAGATTCCCTGCCTTCAGCACCTTCTGTTCTTTCTTGCAATCGATAGTTGTCGAGTACATCTAATCTACTTCTCTCGTTAAAATCTGACCAATCCGCCTTTGAATCAACTTTGTTGTAATCCTTGCATTTATCCAACCATTCAGCGTTGGAAGCAGATTTCGAATCGACCTTAGATGAACTTTCATCAGAATTTTCATTCCCACCAGAAGCTGAGGCGTCACTCATTTCCAGTGATGACATCGAAGCCATTCCACCAAAAATTAGTAGAGTCGCCAAGAGGATACTCATCGCGCTGTTCAATCTCATTCCACTACCTAAAGCCATGATTACCAAACTCTGAGAGGCAGGGGTACTTTCAAATCTTTTCGGAGTGGGGGATTAGAAATTTTGCCCTACGGGCAATTTCATCTTTGCCACTCAAACCAATTGCTATTCTCTTGGGTTCGATAC
This sequence comes from uncultured Candidatus Poseidoniales archaeon, assembly GCA_964401115.1. GTDB lineage: Archaea > Thermoplasmatota > Poseidoniia > Poseidoniales > Thalassarchaeaceae > MGIIb-Q1. The sequence continues at coordinate 6,139 of CAYNXD010000066.1, forward strand.
CACCAATTACCTGAATTTGCAGGATGTTCAAGATATTCATAGCCGTTAGGTTGTACATCTCCCGATTGTGATGGGTGGGGCTGTGCAGGCATTGCTGGCGCGGCTGGAACAGATTGAGTGAAATCGTTACTAGTTGGCGAACTTGTGGGTTGTCCTGCGATACCGCCTAACTCAGAAATACCAACATCAACCTGAGGTGAAGAGCGTTTTTGACGCATTACGAATACAACCACCAATAGTGCAATAATTACTACAGCAATCAATCCAACAGCCATTATTGGAGAGAAGCCTCCACTACTTGGCTCTGAAGCAGCAACTTCAGCCGCCTTGCAACCAGTATCATCAACGGTAACGCCATCAGCTGTAGCTGGACACAAATCTTGACCGTTGGATACACCATCACCATCATTGTCAATTAAATCATCACAACCATCTGGCTTTCCATCTGAATCTGCATCAAAGCTATCGATATATCCCGGGCACTGGTCGTTGGTGTCAGACACCCCGTCCCCGTCAGAATCGATTAATGCATCACACCCATCAGGTAGACCATCTGAATCTACATCAATAGTATCATCATACCCTAGGCATTTGTCATCTGCATCTGACACACCATCTGAATCCGAATCTACGAAATCATCACATCCATCTGGAGTGCCGTCCGCATCATCATCGACACTGTCGTCGAAACCTGGGCATATGTCTACACTGTCTGCAACCCCGTCACCATCAGAATCGATTAGTGAATCGCAACTATCTGGAATACTATCGGCATCTACGTCAATACTATCATTATGACCAGGACATAAGTCTTCATCATCAGCAATTCCATCAGAATCAGAATCTACTAATGAATCACACCCATCTGGAATCCCATCTTGATCAACATCAATAGAATCATCGTGGCCTTCGCACAAATCTTCAGCGTTGCTGACTCCATCACCATCATTGTCAATTAGAGAATCGCAGCCATCAGGTGTTCCATCATTGTCGACGTCGATTAAGTCATCATGACCTGGACAAATATCATCAGCATCAGAAACCGTATCGTTATCTGAGTCTAACTGATAAGGAGCACAACCATCCCCATTCACATTGGAATTGGCCGCTGTGGTTGGACATTGATCATCAGGATTCAAAACTCCGTCATCATCATCATCTCGCTGTTCATAGGCACAACCCTGTGCATCAACATCTGTCATCGATGTTGTTGTGTCTGCACAATTATCAGCAGGGTTCAACACTCCGTCACCATCATCATCTCTCTCGTCCCAAGAGCACCCGTTTGAATCCACAGTGGCTCCAACTGGAGTATTTGGGCATAGATCTGAGCCATCGCTAACACCATCACCATCAGTGTCAGCCCCCATCGTGGCACCAAAAGAATGGTAAAGTTCGATTATATCACCTCCAGCCACAGCTATAGGATAACCATACTCTCCTATTAGTTCGGATTCCTCTTGGATAAGATTCCCCTTATCATCCTCCCATACCTCGAGCAAAATCCCATCTAATGTAGTGGGACTAGAACCCGCGCTGTCTGCTAAATTGTATCCATTGAAAGTAACTGGTACTTCTTGTGTAGCATCATAAAACCAATCTTTTTCTTCATCGAGTGATTCAGAGTCAGTGAAGTGATTTGGCATCCAGTTGCCACTATGATTGAATTCACTAAATTCTTCAGTTGTTGAATTAGACCAAGTATGTGTATGTTCATTCCAAGAGGTGCCTACAGTGTAATTAGACTGCCAACCTGTGGTCTCAATTTCATTTGTTGAGTTTACCCATCGATCTGATCTGAACTCCAAATGCCCAGAGGTCAATTCACCCATCCACATTCGGGTATTTGTTACGATTTCTTCCACTTCCCAACCAGAGTAGGTTATAGGGATCAAATTTGTATTCTGAATTGAAATATTCATTGACATCTTTTCATTATTTGTGTTGTTTTCACCTGTAATATTCATTTGGGTTTGCATTTGTCTCTTATGGCATTGGCCATTATATGATGCTACAGAGCATGTCTCATCCTGTAAAAAATCAATGCGAATCACATCCGCCCAATTAAGAACAACTTGATCCCAATGAGGGTCTCCTGCCATGTTAGAGCGCATAGCTTCAGACATGTTAGTCGAATCATAAATCATATAGTCGCCATTTGAAAATGACCAATTTATTTTTTCATTCACAACCATAATTGAACTAGATTTGGCTGATTGATTATGGGTTTCTATTGTCTCAAGATTACTATCACCTAACTGCAACATTGGGCTAATTGCTGCTAGCGGCAGTATCAATAATAGCACGAAATGGCTCATTTTCATGTTATCCGCACATGAGTGCTACCCTTTTCAAACCTCTCTGTGCATGACTTTAACACATTAGTCTTGAAATGGAGCCCCTAGTCGGCCCTATATGGCAAGAGGTGATGGGGGCATGCGAGTTTGTGTTATCATCCCTAGTTTACGAAATCCTGAGGAATTGGATATTGTCCTCGGTGGCTTGGATAATCAGACATGGCCTATTGATGGAGATGGAACGCTAGATGTGGTAGTTGTAGGGCCCTCGGATGATCCCGGGAAAGTTGTTGCAGAATTAAATGGAGCTCGTTTTGTAGACGACGAGGGATCACGTACTAGAGCAGATGCATGTAATGTTGCTTTGAGAGAAATCGATTGTGATATCGTAATGTTTACGGATGATGACGTGTGGGTTCCTACTGATTGGGTTGAGAAATTGATTTCATGGTTTGACCGGGATGAGGTAGCAGGAGTGGGTGGGCCCAATTTTGCTCCACCTGATAGTCGCTCAACATTTTGGCAGAGAGTAATTGATGTGACGTTTTGCTCAAAATGGGTTACTGCAGGAACGGTTTATGGAAAACGAGGCTCTATCGAGTTAGAACCGGCAAAACAACTTCCTGGCGTAAATGCTGCTTACCGGAAATCCGTATTGGACGAAGTTGGTGGTTTCGATGATGGAGCAATTGGTTGTGAAGATGCTATGCTAGATTATCGTATAGAACAGGCGGGACATAAATTGTGGACCGACCGTTCGGCGATTATGTGGCACCGAAGACGCAATCCATCTAGAGTAAGAAAACAAATCCAAAATTATGGTCTTGTCAGAATTCTTGCCAGTAAGATTCACCCCGGTATGAAGGCATGGAGCCATGATGCTGTAGGGTTATTCCCCATCCTAGTAGTTTCTGCATTGGCCGCCTTTGTTTGGGGGGCCATGAATGGTGGCCTCGCATGGCCAGAATTTTGGGATATTTCTACCTCTACTGTACCATTTGGTTATCCTAGAACAGCGGTACATCTTCCAGTGAGTCTTGCCTATATATACGTTCTAATTTGCTGGCTGGGTGCTGCAAAAGGGAGTTCGCCTTCAAGAACATTGGCAACAGTAATTGTTGCGCCTGTAATGACTTTACTATTACACTGGTCATATGGTAGTGGAGTACTGAAAGCTTGGTGGAGAATATATATTTCAAAGAAGCCAGGGCTTCAAGTAGATGATAAAAATCGCTCCTAAAGTGATTTTGTCTATTCTTATTAGTTGTAGTTCAAATAGGGTCACCTCTTCTGAATGGTTGATTAGAGCACCTAGAGTGCTCATCATGAAGTGAAAATATGCTAGAGGCTACGTTGAAAGATTGGAAAGTTTGGTATTCAGAGAATCGATCTGAAGATTACAAAGTTGTAGATGATATTGAAGAAAAAATAGTTGATGATTTATTGCTTGTTAGGCTTTGGATTGCACAAGATGGAAAGGCACCAAAAGGGGTTATTAAATATCAATCAAAGGTATGGAAAAATAAAAAATCTAAAGGTACCGATCCTGCAAAAGATTTGGTAATTATTACATCTTCTGGACAACCCCCATTAATCCTAACACACAAGAAAAGCCCACTCTTAAGTGAGAGGGAAAATCGAAAGAAAGGGGGAGAAAAAAGCAAACAAAATCCAACTTTTTGCCGCCTATCAAAACCATTCCAATGGAGATGTAAAGATTGTGGAGAACAATTTGAATCGAATAGAGTAGAAATACACTGCTCAAGAACACCAAGGCAACTTTCAAAAGTTTCTAAAGAGTCAAAAAAGTGGTTTGAGGAATTCCTAAACGAAATTGAATGGGAGTTTGTCCCCCATCACTCTATCAGTAAGGGACAAATCGGCGTGATAGATAATCAGAAAGCTGATAGCATTGCTGAAGAGGCAGGTAAAGAACTTGAAAAAATACTGAACAGTTTTGAAATGAAGTTGCCCGAAGTTTTTGAGTTGTATAATTATAAGACTAGATATTTGCGAGTTTCTGATTTGAAAGACTATAGAAAATTCAAGCAAGTAATATCCAAAATTGCGGAATGGAGAAAGTTGAAGGTTAGGCCAATAAGAACCGCACCAGTCGGGATAATTGAAATTGGACATGCTTTTGATGAGTTCTTGAGTTCAAATTTCAAGAACATTTCATCTGATGATTGGGATTCTGGAGAACGAGTCTGGTTCGAATGTAAAGAATTGGGAGTTACAGTTAGTGGTACTCCGGATTTATCTTTTCAAGGAATTCCTGTAGAAACAAAGACTGTCAAGTTATTCCCATTTGAAGTCGAAGATAAAAACCAACAATCAATTTTCACATATAAGTGGAAGACGAATTATTGCAAACAAGCCGCACTTTACCTTCAGGGTAGCGAAGTTGATTGGATGTTACTGTTGCTAATTTCCCGTGATTCCGGAAAATTTACCCTAGTCCCAGTTAACGATGATGCGATGACAAAAATGAGAGAAGGGTGGAATGAGTGGGTTGCTGATAAGGAATATTCGAAAAAACTCGAGGAATACAGAAATTTAATTTCTGAAGAAGAGTAAATCTATTTGTTTAGATGCTACGGTGAAGATCTTCTTCTATTGCGTTGATTTCAATTTCTTGGCGCTCGATTTCTACAGTTAATCGATTAAGTGATGCTTGGGATAATATGCGCTTAATTGCATCTACTTCACGTTTCAAATCTGAAAGGCGTCGCTCCACGCTTTGATTGGATATGGCAGTAGATTCAGAGGGCGACATGAAGGTCGGGTGGAGCCATTACTCTTTGAGAACTACCCTTTGTTGGAAGGGCGCAGGTTCAAAACGGAGGGGGCTGAGCAAAGTTTGTGCAGGAAGAGGGCGATACTGGGTCATCCAGATATCTTAGGTTAATTTTTCTAATTATTGCTGGAATTTTGGCTGTCCAAATCCATTGGTCTATACTAATAATTGTAGGTTGGTATTACCTGCTCAAACAACTGGAAACAAATGGAACTCTGGACAAGTGGAATGCTAGCCGCGTATTGGGAATCCTATTGATGATTAGAACAGAGAGGGGTCAAAAGGTATTGGATTTTATCTCAAAACCTCGGAAAGCTTGGAGGGTTTTTGGTGAATTGGGATTATGGACTTGTCGGTTCGTTAGCGCTATCGTATTACTACTATTTACAATGAATTTCATTTTCATGTTGTCAAAACCATCAGAGATCCCATCTGCAAAGCCTTCTGAATTGCTTCTAATTCCAGGAATTACGCCAACAATTCCGTTATTTTGGGGTTTAATTGGCCTAATAGTAGCATTGGTTGTTCACGAATATGGTCATGGAATTCTATCAAGGGCACACGGGTTGAGAGTGAGAAGTTTCGGTCTTTTAATTGTTGGATTGATTCCGATTGGAGCATTTGCAGAACCGGAAGGTAGGGAATTGTTACGAGCACCTAGAAGGGAGAGGCAACGCGTTTTTGCAGCTGGTCCTGCTGTGAATATCTATGGTGGTTTTCTCTGCTTTCTAATTTTAGCTATGGTTGCCAATACGATGACTCCAGCTATCGCAGGGGTGCATGCAGAAGGAATCATTGTGGAACAGCCCGCAGCTGAAGCGGGATTACAACCATGGGAAATTATCACTCATGCAAATGACATATCTGTTAGTGATTACTCAGAATTTTCTTCGTTCCTTGATTCACATCGCGCAGGCGATAACATCACCCTCACAGTTCTTTCACTTCCTAATGAAGATGGTAATAGAGTGGAGAGAGTAATTTCTTTGACCCTAGCTGACCACTACCAATACGCGATTGAACAGGGAACCGACCCATCCATTATCGAAGCATATGGCATTACAGAGGGGGATGCTTTCCTAGGTGTAAGTGGGCTTGCATCTAATGGAGCTGGTGCTGAAAGATTGGCTGGACCTCTTGCACATGATGCGCCTAGCGACCCCTTGAGTGTAGCTTTTGGTTTTGCTTTACAACCTATACAAATCATTTCTAGTCCAATAATATTCAAAGGAGAAATAATGCATCCAAATGAAGCTGAAATGCTGACTACAGATTCTTTCATTGGCCCATCAGCAACATCAGTCCTACTACACATGCTCTTCTGGATAATTTGGATGAATGTGCTCCTTGGCTTCGCTAATCTAATTCCACTACTCCCATTCGATGGGGGACATCTTCTCAAAGATCGTTTGCACGACTATCTAGCATTCTTTGCGAAATTCTCACCAAACTCACACCCTCTAAAAGTACAGAAAACTGTTAACAAAATTTCTAGTTTTTCAAGTCTAATCATACTATTTATGTTCTTGATAATGATTATTTGGCCATTGTTAATTTAGAAAAGAAGCGTTTTACATTTCATTCTTCTTCCAACATCGCTTGAGTAATTTCTGGTGAGCGCCCCAACAATCTCTCAGTTACTTGTTCAACCATGAAAGTAGCACCGAGCAATATTATTGCACTAAAACCAAGCATTCTCCAAGTATGTCCTGTGACTTGAGCCGAATTTGATGACGCCGCCAACTTTACTGTACCCAACCATGGGATCTCTGCCCCGGCAACACCCACAATCCAATCTGAACGTACTGCTTCGACTCTGTCGCCATTCTCATCAGTTAGTCCGCCTGCAAGTTGATACGCTCGGTCTCCTTGATCGATATCGCACCTATTATTATCACCTAAAGTTAGGTAACCCGCATGCCCTGGGTCCCATTCTTGGATGATTAAACCGTGAGGATTACCTGGGCAAGTTATCTCATCAAACGTCCAATTGATACTAGGTTGGTTCCTTACAGTCGTGCCTGGCGCATCCCATGTTAGAACACAAGTTCCAACCTCACCAGATGCATCAATACTGATTGGATCCCAACTACCCTCAGAACAAACACCAGCATCCCTATCTGTAGGAGAGGTTGTTTGATTTGCAACCGCTTCAAGTATTACTCTATGAATTACTGGTGTATCATTGCCACCATTCTTTCTGTAAATGATTACATCGCCATGTTTCCCATGAGATGACCAACCTTCCCATTGCCCATTCTCTTCCATCGCTTCCGCCATACTAACGATATTTGTTCTGCGATTAGTTGACATTACTAGCACCAGATCACCGGGATCTATGGCACCCACTTCTCCTTCCCGGTCATGCATCATAGATGATGATTCTACCACCACCATTGGAGGAATTGAGCCAGTCGCTGCCCAAAGGCCAATGACAAGTAGAGAAATTAATCCAACTGCAAGCAACGCTTCACGCGCCCAGCCCAAGGGGTTGGCCATCTTCCTTCGCTCCCATTACTCCTCTTCAGGACTAGGTGCATCATTGTCATCAGGTGTTGGGGTTGTCATGAAAAGAATGGTTGCAAGCATTAGAATAATCAGAGTCCCTATCACATCCATGTGAGGTGCCCAAGTTGCATTGTACTCTGAACCCTTAGCAATTGCTGTAAAATCTACAGTCATATTTCTAGGACCCCCAACAACCTCCCTAGCCAAGCCAAAAGTAGCATTATAAATAAACAAAAACAAACCTGTAAATGAGACACCAATAATTATCTTATTAATCCCTGGATCTTGTAACAAAGTTGAATCTGGAAAACGATCGACAAATCTAGAATTTTTTGTACCGAACCAACTACTAATCCAACCATCATTTTCTTCAGGGAGTTCCATCCCTTCAGGCATCTCTTTTCTCAACCCAAGTTCAACCTTTTTTGCCTCATAACGCGCAGGCCACGCCCCAGAAAGTAATTTTACACCTTCAACCAGCTCTCGCTTGTTACTCTGTAACTCCGCTCGTGAGTCTGTTTCAAGTATCTCAACTAGAGAATTTCTTACACCCAAATAATGGAAAAATTCGGGTATTACAAAAATCAGAATTACAAATGCCATCATTACCCCAACCCAAGTTGCAGCGGTGTAATTCTCCCAACTATTGGCTTCCTGTTGTGCGTTTGAAGAGAAAATCATGAAAAAGGCAATCGCCCAAGCAACAAGTGCTACTGCTAATACTGATAACATTCCAAGAATTACCAAATGATTGGCTCTTTGCCTCTCCCACGCGTCCTCAAATGGTTTTGTTATTGCCCGCTTGAATTTCTTCCACTGCCTTGCTCCCGACATCGCAATCCAACCTCTTCGAAGGCATCTTTGTTGTTACTGTTTTGGTAAATAGTGCGTTCATCTAATACCCAAAGCATTGAAATGGAACTCCGAACGGTCCCTAGGGGACCGCCTATGCTTCGAAGCACTCGTGGAATCAAGAACATCGCAATTAATTTAGTTGCGATAATGCTAATTTGTTCTTTACTGCCATTCGCATCTGCTGCAACTACCGAAACCCAGTTTGCTGATGGAAGTACTAGTTTTTCACACACCTTTGCAGGTTCTGGAAGTGGTGATACTGCAGGCGTAAATTTGCCTTTTGGAGCAGAGGTGACTTCAGCCTCCTTCAGCCTCACAGGTACTCCTTCAATGACCAGTTGGGCTAACGCAACTTCTAATTCGGATTTCGGCGGACCATCTACCACTGATGGTCAAATGAATGTCCCATACTTCGCTAGTGATTACAAATACAGCCTAGATGTTGATAATGATGAAGCCTATCTAAGAGAACTACAGAATGAAGCTAGTTGGTCATTAACTAGTTCAAATGACATTTCTAGCGCTGTTGGAGCAACCCACAACACCACTGGAGGGGCTATTAGTTCCAGCACTTCAGATTTGGTAGGAGCAACTACAAACAGTTATTTGAGTTACTCTGGAGGTAGTTGGAACTACGCTGGACCTGCTATATTTCAAGGAGATACAACGTACGTAGCTCAATGGTCTAGTTCAAGCGCATATGTGGCACCTAGCATCTACCGATACAACTCAACCACTGGAGCACAAATTGGTAGCGTCACCATACAATACAATAGTTGTACAACCACTTCTCTCTACTATGTGTCTGATATGACCAGCGATGGGGCAGGAACTGTTTGGGTAACTAGTTGGAGTTATAGATACATTTCCAAATGGACTGTCAATAACGGGACTTGGTCATGCAATCAATACTGGACAATTTCTGGAAACTACTACATGGGCGGAGTTTCATTTGATCCAATCGACGGTGAAATGTATGTTCTTGCTGCACTATATGCATATCCAAATTACAACTACTACCTATGGAATGTCAATCGCTCCAGCCCAAACTCTGCTCTCTCTACTAGACTATTGATGAGCATCCCAACAACTAGCGGGCAAGGAAGTGGCCTAGATGTTGTTAGCGATCGCGTAACTGCTAACATTCATTGCACTTACACAAGCAGCAACTACTGCAAGGCAAAGAATTGGCACGCAATTTTCCTAAAAGATGGCAATTGGTATGAACATCAAGGGGATGTACTATTTCCAAATAAAGCCCATCGTGGAATTGAGGCTGTCGATTCTGGGAAAATCGGTTGGACTTGTTACTACAATACTCTGTGTCCAAGTGGAAGTTCTCACAAGATATTAACCAGCGGAAGATCTGTCGCATATTCTATGGGAACGCCTTCAGGAAATGTAACGGTGACTTCTGCTTATATTTCCGCTACTAGAGCAACCAATGTAATTTCTCTATCTACAGCAATAAGTTGGAAGCCAACTGGGACCAGTATTGATTATGAAGTCACGAATGATGGCGGGCAAACTTGGAAAACTGCGCAACTTGGGTCTACTGTTACTTTTACAAACAATGGAAGCCAACTTGGTTGGAAAGCATATCTTAACAGCACAAATAGCAGTGTGGCAGCAATCCTAGATTCTATTTCAATCAGTTACACCGGCTCGTACGTTCAGAATGGGTACATGCGCATGTACAGTTACATGGGAGGCACCACTACATCACGACCAATTGCTGCAACAGTTTGGTGGAATGCCACCACCCCTGGAAGTTCTTACTTAGTTGTCAAATGGCTGACTTCGACCACATCTTGTGGCAGTACTCAGCAAAATTTAGTGCATAACAGTCCAGGACAATCAGTCGATTTTGGTTCTTCCGCCTTCAATTATTTGACATTCTGTATCTATTTCTACACTGGTGGTTCTGGTAATGTAAATAGCCCCATTCTTGAGGATTTTCAAGTGGCTCTATACTCCAATGCCCCAAAGGATGTTGAATTGGATATTGGTGGTGATGGTACGGATGAATGGACAAGACAGGGGACCTTGCTATCAACTGTAACTGCTGATGGTGCCTCGCTCGTCAATTCCCTAAATACCTTAATCCCATCAACCGGTACTGGTACAATTCTCGTGCCAATTAAAGTAAAATCTTCAAATGCCGGAAAGCTTGACATTAACAATTTCCAAATCACATATACTATGCAGACAGTCAACCTAAACATCAGTTGGGATGAGGATATGGTATTACACGAAACCATAGATTCCTACAAGGTAATCACTAGACATGTAATAGGAGAGAATGCTAATTCTATTGATAGTGCAACCCTTGATTTTATCGCATCCCCATCAAATGATGCGCCGAGTCTTACTTGGAATAGTGATGGTACTGTTTTGGATAATGATCCTGAAGATTGGATTATTCCAGATGCTTCACTTACAACAACAAACAATAGTAATGGCATAATGGAAATTCAATGGGCATTCAAAGTCACATCACATTTTGCTGAGCAAAATAATGTCGGATTCAAAGTTTCCTGTACCGATGATCAGGGGGTTACACCCATGTTCCTCACCACTGGCCCCGCCGGCATTAGAGTCAACCAATCGTATGGCCTTGGTTGGCTGAAAGTTCGTGATAACGATGGTGCTGTCCTTCATGATGATATTGAGAACAATGAATGGATTAAAGCGGGAGAGGTCATTCATTTCCAAGGTGCAGTCTGGTATGATGGTACGGAGGATGCACCTCTCGACTCAACCTTTGATGTAGCGGTAATAAAGCGAACTACAGAAGGTGATTTCCTTCAGGCAAAGGACCGGTCCAATCAATATGGTGAATTCTTCATTCCAGTTGCAGTTGATACCATTGACAGACCTGATGGTGTTTTCTATGAAGTTCAAATAGACAATCCCAGAGATCCTGTGAAGGTTCTGCCTGTAAATTCTTCATGGCAGAGAACCATCCGAGTTGATGCATCTAGTCCCATATTGGTTGATTCCAGCCCTACAGACAATGCATATGAAGCTGGAATGGATAATCAAATGGTACGAATTAGAATTCAAGACGAGGTGGGATCACCTGAAGAATTGACTCTGCATTATTGGGTAGAGGCTGAACATGACTCTAACCGTAACGGATTAGCTGATGCAGGAGAATATTTGAATCAAACAATGACTAATTCTACTGATGACGTTGACAAACTTTTCTTTGGTTATATTGATGATTCGGGCAACCCAAATATGGCTCGAGTTTCTTATTACATAACTGGCACAGATGTTGCTGGAAATTCCCTACTGAGATTTGATGGTCCTGGATTTGATTACGACTTGGTTACATACCGAACACGAAAGGATATGGATTCAGTGTTTACTGGACTACACTGGGCAGGTCATGAAGATGGTGAAAGAGCCTTTGCAGGCACTACACAATATCTTACGCTAGGACTTGTTGATGCCAATGGACTAATCGATTTTACTGATATATCATTAATATTTGATTTTGAGGGCCCTGACCCAAATAGAGATCAACAAAGACTATCTTTTAGTGGAGTAAATAACACCTTTTGGACCGATGATGACTATCTGGTCATCATCCCTGCTTGCAACGATGTTTCTAATCACGATTGCGGGGCGGAAGTGATTACGAATGATACTGGATTACCTTGGGTGTTGGTTACATTCGGATTCCAATTTTCTTGGGATTGGCCTGATGCTGATTTATCCGATGTTGCATTGGAATTCTCCCAACTTGGAAGTCCTGAACCACGTAGAATTATTTTCACTGAACATACATTCAGAGTCGAAAATGATTTGGTTCTTGATGCAGAAACATACACTGTTGAAGATGTTCAGGAACCTAGAATTGGTACTGTTTATGACGGCAGTAGAGTTGTTCCAAGTGATCGCCTGCGATGGTCTGGAAGGGTTATTTACGAAGGTAGTGATGTCCCTGCGCCAAAGAACGTTGGAATAACTGTAGAAGTATTTGATGGAGTACAATATTGGTCCGATGGAAGTTTAACTGATGATGGAGGTTTCAGTATTGAAGTCCCACTAGGTGCCGCCCCTACTCTGGCCTCAAGTGAAACTCGCACATTCCTAGCCGGTGTTCGAAATATACCTGGCCGAGGCGAAGACATGACAAGAGACGCCGTATCTACAACGCTTCAGGTCCATGTCGATCATGCGCCGCCAAGAGTTCTAGAAAGACTTGCTCCAATTGACGTAATTGACATTTCAAATTCAAGTTCATTGAAAGAAGTCCCGGTGATGTTCCTTGGATGGGAAGATGCTGACCTATCTGGCAGCCCGCAATGGGTGCATTGGTTAATGCGAGATGAAAACCAGAGGCAAATATCCTCAGGTTCCTCACTTCTAGGAATGCTACAAGACGGACAGGCAATCAATTGGACCGGTACAGTTGATTTGATTGGTGATGGAATGAATCCACCACTACAAGACTATGAAGTAGGATTTTGGATAGAAGGGTGGGATGCAGCAGGAAATCCATTGGCTCCAGAAGGTAATTCGAAAAGTGACCCCGTCAGGGAACCTGTCGATCTAAATGGAGATAATGAATTACAATGGATTAGATTTGGTGCTCTTGGCGCTCAATTAACGATTGAAAAAATATCAGCTGACAAGGAAATTGTTGCTAATGGAGCAGAAATTGAAATTACAGCATGGATTTCTAACCTTGGAGGTGAAACCTATACGGAATTTTCCGTATCATTCTATTCTGGTGATTCTGAAGAACCATTTGCAACCCAAAAACTCAATGGAATTGCTGATGAATCAATACCAATCAGTACAACTTGGAAAGCTGAGAAAGGAGTTGACAGGGTCGTAGTAATTGTCGATTCTGAAAACCAAATTATAGAAGTTGATGAAACTGACAATAGTGCAAGTGTTGGTATTTCCGTCGAATATGCTTGGGGGATGGGTTGGATTGAAAATGCTCGTCAAAATCTCTTGGCAGTGATAGGGATAATTATCGCTATGATTGTACTTCCAATAGTTGCATTCGTTAGTATGAAAGGTGCAATAACTGGACGTTCGGAATTGTTTGAAGATGACCATCTATTTGATGATGAATACGATGACGATGATGAATACGATGACGACTATTGATACGCCGACGACCTTTTCACACTCAAGCCTATCACCTCGCAGTGAGGATGTGGCACGGTGGTAACCGATTTCAGTGCACTAACAAGTCAAATTCAAAATTTGACAAAACAAACGGGCTGGAGCCCCACTCCAATTCAGGCCGCTTCTCAAAAGCAATTACTTGCCGGAGATGACCTTCTATTAATCGCACCAACAGGGAGCGGAAAAACCGAGGCTGTGGTAATGCCATTGTTATCAAATGCCTTGACAAAATCTTGGGACCCTATGTGCATCCTCTACATCACTCCTCTTCGTGCTCTGAATAGAGATATTGACAGAAGAATCGCTGACTTGAGCACCGCAGTAGGGCTAAACGCAGATGTTCGACATGGAGACACGCCTCAATCACAAAGAACGAAGCAAGCACGTAACCCACCTCACTTACTAATTACAACACCTGAAACCTGTCAATTACTTCTCTTTGGAAGTAGACTAAGAGAAGGGTTACGTAATCTAAGAGCAGTGGTGATTGATGAAGTTCATGACCTTGCAGCATCAGAAAGAGGGGCGCAGTTGAATATTGCACTAGAACGGATTGATGAATTGTGTGGTCGTAGAGTTCAGAGAATTGGTCTATCTGCTACTGTTGGTAATCCAGATGAAATGGCACGATTGCTTTCACCTACTGCAAAGGCCTGTGTAGCTACAGCTCCTAGGCCAACAGATCTAGAGGTCGTCACAGAACTTGCCACAGGAGAAGATCGGGCGCTTTCACTTGAATTACATGTATCCCCTCGTGGATTAGCTGCACTTCGCAAACTATCCAGCAAAGTTAGAGAAAGTGCTCCCTGTCTTATTTTTGTTAATTCTAGAAATGCTGCAGAAACTGTTGCTCAGAGATTATCTAAATTAGATTCGAATCTAAATATAGGAGTTCATCATGGTTCTCTGGCTGCAGAAACGCGACATGAAATGGAGGCAGCGCTTCAGGATGGAGCCCTTCATGCACTAGTTTGTACATCAAGCCTAGAATTAGGAATTGATATAGGGACAATAAAG
>CAYNXD010000067.1:0-11347 GCA_964401115.1 uncultured Candidatus Poseidoniales archaeon
CGGCCCTAGCAGAACATATCTGAACACCAGGAGCTACAATATCAGGCTTAATTCTTCCATCTAGAGTATTTCCCCTACTAGAGAATGATGCCACTTGACCTGCTGATGGAGTGCCCCAATGGCCTGTAGTCGAAGCACCGATTGTCAAAATATTCTTGGCAGTTGAAGGTGGTGAAACTGTAGTTGTTCCCTGAGTACCTTCATTCCCGGCTGCAAAGAGTACCGTATAGTCTCCATAATCATCCATGAATGCATCAGCAGAACGACTGTCAGAGGTATATTGACCCCCCATATTCTCAGCCCCCCATGAATTACTTTGAACACTTGCAGATTGTTGTCTTGAGTGCCGGAACATATCATACAATGAGCCCCATCGTGCCATTTGGCCAGACTGGTCATGCTCTAACTGGTAAAAATGGAAAGTCGTTGCAGGCGCAACACCAGCATAACTCGAATCACCACTCCCGTCACCAAGCATACTCCCAGCAACATGGGTACCGTGACCACTATTTGTGTCAGCACCAGAACTATCGGGACCATAGTTGCTGTAAATTGTTAGTAATCTACCGGTAAAATCACCGTGATCGCCATCTAATCCTGAATCTGATATGGCTGCAACTTCACCAGTCCCATCTAATCCACTATTATGATTATTAATTACTTCATCAACTCTAATTAAATCCCTAGCATAATTATTTGTGATTACAATTTTGTTATGTGGCTCAGTAAATAATATCCTGCCATCATTTGCTAGTACCTCCAACCATGAAGGATTAATTTCGATTACTTGGCACAACCAAGCATCACACCTTACCTCATTAGCACCGGTTTTAATTAGGTCTGATTGTAATCCCTCGAGCTGAAGACTGGATAAATCGCCAGCAGGGGTAATATCAAGGTCAATCAGAGGTACTACTTGCCGATCAATTGAATCGATTGCGATTTTTATCAAATCTGGATGAACTCGCCAACCAGGGTGCTGAATTACTACTGCACGTACTAGAGGGTGGCTTGATATTTCCTCCAATGCAATTGCTGCTTTTTCTGAATCTGCAGGAATCCTTAGAAGGTAGGAATCATCTGGAATATAATCAAGATCAACAATACCTAGACGATTGATGAAATCTTCCAATGCGAACCTGTCATGCTCAACCAGTTGAACAATAATATATCGAGTATTTTCTACGTCAAAATGGTCTCTAAAAGGTTCGGGGGGTAATGGAGTTTCATGTTTAGTTGGGTCAAAGGAGCCAAAAACCGTATGAATTTCGTGAGATGATTCCTTTAGAGGGGCTTCCAACATCCTAACTGGGGATGTAGGGGACCAAAACTCTGCGGCCTCATCTGCGGACCAAAATAACGATTCTCCTTCTGGTAATTGATGGCCATCCATTGATTCAATATTTGTGTCCTGAGATGACAAATTTGACAAGGGTGTTGTAAGCATCAGGAAAACAAGAAGAAGTGGCAATGGTGCCCGACTCATGAGTTCACGACTCAACTCCCCCTTTTGATGGTTGACGCTCGTAGAGCGTCCAAGTATCATGCACTTAGAGGTTATAATATTCCGATATTGCAGCATCCGTTTTAGCAACCGATACTCTCCAGTCAGATTCTGTACCCATAACTGCACGAATAGCATCAACATTCTCTGGAATTACATCAGATTCCTGATGGATAGCTTGGAAATAATATAGTCTATTACCCTGCAAACTCACACCATCTTCCCAAACAAAAATTTCATGCAAATCTCCCCACTTGCGACCTATGTCTCGAGCCATTTCCATTACCTCTGCAGTCGTAGTAATGCGGTTCTCGTTACCATTCATCACGATTACTCTAGGGGTCTCTTTCCACATATTTATGATGTCATCAGTGGTTAAACCGTGACCCTCTGGCAGGTCAGCCAAAATTGCATGTAGATGCATTATAGTCGTTGGCACAGCTACAGCAAGGGAATTAATCTCAATTTCAGGTTTTACAGTCATCACGTCCGGGCCATGGTGGCTAGGAACTTTTAGTACAGGTTTTATCGCATTGATTGGGCCTTTTTTAGAATCCCCCGGGTCGGCCGCTCGACGAATCATTGTACACTCAACTTTTAGAGATCCGCAATGTTCGAAAAGAGGTACTAAAGTTCGTGATAAACCTGTGGTATTGCATGATACTACACGTACCCCATCTACCCCTAAATTTTCAGCATGATTTGCGGAACTAGTATATGATTTACCAGTTAAATCGTGTTTTTCCCCACCTTGGAATAAATGTTTCACACCTGCAGCCTTGTATTTAGCCAAATTGTCTGCACCCATCTTTCCGGGAGAACAATCGACCACCACATCAGCAATACCCAATAAATCAGATAAACCTCCTTTACATTCATATCCACCTTCAGCAAATGCAGAAATCCTATCTTCATCATCGAATGTACAGTACAGAGGAAATCCTTTCTTTACAGCCAAATCACAACCAAAAGATGGCCCTGTTTTTGTCACCCCAATAATTTCCATATCATCCTGAGCATCTACTGCGTCTGCGACTCGCTTACCAATCGTTCCAAATCCGTTTATTGCAACCTTTATTTTTGACATATGATTACCACTCGCGCCCAGCCGGCATAGCGTGGCGATAGACAACTGTCTATGAACATAACCAATGAAAGCGCATAACGCCCATAGGGCGTATTTTGGCTATAATAGCGTATTCTCTAGCGTCATCATCAATAACAGGTGTGTTTGGGACTATCGTTGGGGAACGCTATGCGAGAGATGGTTGAGAAGAGCATTCAATTGAATAGAGAGCTCATTTCACTACTTGAGAAGGCACTTGAATCAAATAAGGCAATTAAGATTGGTTGGGGCAAGGGAAATGACCCAAAACCTCGTGACGGGGAGATGGGGGTAGCATCCCATTTACCGATTGGGGCTAGAGTTAGGCTCCTAGGAGATATCAGTGATATGGCTGCAATTTGTGCAGAAGGTGGGAACTTCACCTTAGAGGGTGATGCGTCTGGGCTTTTCGGCGCTTGGAATCGTGGTGCTAAACTAGTAGTTGAACGTGAATGTGGTGCTAGATTAGGAATGAAAATGGAAGATGGTATGATTCTAGTCCATGGCTCATCTGGAGCAGAGGCCGGCGCGGGCATGAAAGGGGGACTCCTCGTCATAAGAGGGAACTCCGGCAAGAGATGCGGCGCAGGAATGAAAGGAGGTTTGTTAGTTGTAATGGGCGATGTAGCATCTGATGTAGGCACAAATATGCAAGGTGGTAGAATCATTGTAAATGGTCGTTGCCCGCCACCGGGAGAAGGCGCGAAAAGCATCCCGCTTGATAGTGAAACTTTTTCTGAAATTAACGAAACCCTATCCGAACTAAATATCAAAATTGATTCTGATGCCGCTCTAATCATTCAAGATGATGATCACCCCACCGTTGTAGAGGTGCCTAGTAGGGGTGTTGATTCACAATTTGAATCAATAACTATTGTTTCTACAGGAAATCCTAGGCTACACGAACACGCACCACTTGACTTACTTACTCTACTACAACTCAGAGGTATGGAGAAAGGAATGCTTCTACCTCTTCCAATTATGCCTTATTTACCAAGTTCAAAGGGCTTGAAAGGTGTTTTCATAGACCGGCAACCGTGCATAGTTGACTCTAACCCAAGACCAATAGATTTGCTAAGAATAAGTGAAGACAATATTCATGATTGTATTGAATCATTAGATGATGCTGGTGGCGCAGTTCTTTCACTTGATGAACTCCCGAGAATGAACGATGCTGAAATTGATGCACTCATCACACTAGTCCGTTCAAGACTAGATGATGAAAAATTTATCCTACTCGAAGGATGTGTAGATAGAATATCTTTGATTCACAGATTAGCGGCTGGATTGGACTGTGATGGAGTTATTGCTAATGCCTCTACATCCGCGCATCTCCCTGCAAGTGCCGCACTACCAATGATGGGCTTATCAGCAAGAGAACATCAATTGACACGAAAGGGTGTGTTCCAAGGGATGTCATTACCTTGGTCATGTTCGGCACTTGATTCATTAGTAGTATGCTCGGCAGGGGCTCAATTTCTGGTTTCAAACCCATTTGAAAATTCTGAAATGCCAAAAAATTCGAAGGAATTCAGTGCCCGGGTTGAATCCTGGTTGTCTGAAATAGACTCTGGAACTCGGGGACTACTAATCGAAATTGGCGAAGATGGAATCGACCAACTAAATAGAAAACATCTCCGAGCACTTGATTCCGACACAGCCAATATGACTGGAATTAGACTTGCTGGATACGATAGGCCGATGCCACAATGGCTAGGCCAGTGAGGGGTGTAGGAAATGCCGACTGTCACCTTCAATCATGAATTACTTCGACGATTACAACTTAATGCAAATGTCGTTCATAATCCTGATGTGTGGGCAGATAAACTAGAACTAATTGGATGCTCCATTAGTAAGTGTGATGATGAAATTGTTGAAATAGAAGTTTTTCCTGATCGCCCCGATTTACTATCTGCTGAAAATATGGCTTTTGCAGCACGAACATTTCTACATGAACAAGAAGCATCGCCCGCCTTGAAAGTGACCAAAGGGGACATAACAATGTCTGTGGATTCTTCGCTAGAAAAGGTAAGGCCAGTTATCTTTGGAGCTATTGTCAGAGGAGTGGATACAGGACATACCGAGGAGGCTAGAAATGAGTTTATTCAAGGAATTATGGACCATCAAGAAAAATTACATCATGCTCTTGGAAGAGGTAGAAAAAGAACATCTGTGGGCGTCCATGACCTTTCAAAATTACGTCCCCCTTTCAGAGTTGTAACAGTAGATTCTGGATATTCTTTCATCCCACTTGCTATGGATAATGAAATGACTATTTCAGAAATATTAACTAAACACCCAAAGGGAGTAGAATATGCTCACTTATTGGAGGGATTTGAAAAATACCCAGTCATTCTTGATGCTGCCGGAGATGTTCTTTCATTCCCGCCGATTATCAATGGGGCACATACAACAGTCACAGAATCAACAACCGATTTTTTCATCGACGTCACAGGTTGGGATGAACGTGCTTGTGAGGCTTCATTGCTTCTTGTCTGCCTTTCTCTTGCTGTACGCGGGGGCGCCGTAGAAAGCATTGAATTGACTACTTGGGATAGTTGTGATTTGACCACCCCCAATGGATCCCCACGAACACATCTGTTACCAAAACCACTACTTGAGGAGGTCCTTGGGAGGGAATTCAGTGACAGTGAAATTGCAGTTGCATTGAATTCGATGGGTGGAAGATTTATCCGTCGCAGAGTTGTTACTAATGGGCCACGAAAAAGAGAACGATGGGCTGACGCCGCAGTGGGTGAGGATGAATATTTGATTGAGATGCCACGATGGCGTTCCGACATTTTGCACCCAATTGATTTGGTAGAAGAAATCGCTACAGGAATTGGTTTTGAAGATCTTGGAGAATCAAAAACATCGCAAAGCATCGCAGGAAGGCCGTTAGCAAAGATGACACTTCATAGGAGAATTAGAGAGTGCTTACAGGGTAATGGCCTACAGCAAATTCAATCCTTAACACTATCAAATGAGGCTGACCAATTTACAAAAATGAGAACAGAAGCTAGTTCTGAAGTCACAATACTCCATAATCCAATTACCATCGAACACACAATCCTAAGACAATACTTGCTTCCAAGTTTGCTTAGGTTACTAGCTGCAAATCGGCACAATGAACTACCTCAAAGAGTGTTTGAATTGGGCACAGTTGTTAGAGGGCACCATAACGAAGATAGAGTAGCATGGGCTTGTGCAGAAGTTGGTACTGGTTTCACTGGCGCTAAAGGTATAGCGCAGGCATTCATAAGAGATCTTGGTTCCAATAATGAAGAACTTGAAATCATCTATGAACCAATTCCAGATGGGGAAGGGCCATGGCTATCAGGTAGGGGCGCATTTGTTTTAATAATGGGTGAAATAGTTGGCTCAATCGGTGAAATTGATCCTTCTGTGGCAGAATTATTTGAGTTGCGTGTTCCAATTCAGGCCGGGGAATTTGATGTTGATGCTTTGATGAGATTGATTCCCGACCCTGTCCTATGATAAATTACGCTGAATATTCTGAATAAGAGCCATCTTCATTTTTAACATACGGTTGATGATTAAAGCTCCCATCTTCTTTCTTTAGATACCAATAACCATCATCACTCTGGACATATTCTAAACTTGAACTGGCATCAGAATTTAGAACTTCAACAACCGATAAATCACCACCCTCCGGATTTTCGATGTGGGGTTTTGTCAACAAATCCAAAGCTGCTTTGTATTGTTCATCTTCAATATGGCTCCTATCAGAAAGCAATTCTTCAGCACTACTATCTTCAGCACTGTAGGTTACAATTTTTTGACCTTCTGGTTCGGGGGCTTTCTTCTTGAAGGGCCACAATCCTCCCATGTACCTCAAACTGGGCACTAAGTCTTAGAATGTCCGATTGAAAACCCAGAAAATAGCCTATTATGGAATTTCTTTGCACAGGCAAGAGTAACTATTCAAGAACAGGGCCAACTCGGAAGGCCATGCGCAGGCGTAGTATTATCGTGTTACTTGCGCTATTAATCACTATTAGTGTAAGTCATTTTCCAAATATGTTTGAAAAAGAAGATTCTGAATTAAAATTATCAAATGAAAACACATTTGAAGTAAAAAATGGAAAAAATGGAATTAGTAACCTATCTTGGGGGCCAAATTCTGGATTAAATCTTCACGTTGACACGGGTAGTACCATTACAATGACTGTCAACATCAGCAATGGTGCAAATATTACGGAAACTGTAAGTTTTACAATATCAACCGAAACTGGTTGGAGCTGCTTTTGGCATGGGACAACCATTCCTTGTAGCCAACCAAATCAAATTATTATCCAGCCAGGTGAGCTAGGTTGGCCAAAGTTTGAAATTCATGTCCCTCCAGTGGTAAATGGTTCTCCACTAGCATTCGTTCAACACCCATTCCAATTGACTGCAATTTCGAGTATTGATAGCGCCCAAGTTCCATACATCTTCACTTGTGAAATTGATGAATGGTTTCAGGCCGAATTTGATTCCAATGACAGTAATATGAGTTTAGAACCTGGTAAAAAAGAGAGAACTACATTGACACTTAGGAACACTGGGAATTCTCCAGCACAATTAGTGGCTAGGGTGGTCCCCTTGGATTCAAACAATTTACCTCTAGCAGGATTTACACCAGAACTATCCTATCAACATGAAGATTGGTTGGTGGGTGTTTTCAACGTCCATAACCTAAATGGACAAGGTGGAAATGGAATTGGCGCAAATTCACAAGCCACTATTGATATTGAAATTCAACCACCATCTCTCACTTCGGGACAAATGAAGGTTGGAGTGATTGCATGGAGTGCATACAATCCTACTGAAACCGATATGGTAATCATTGATTCAAGCATATTCTGGGAGCGAGGAGGGGAACTATTTGTGGAAGACGATTGTGGAGATAATGATATATTTCCAGAACAAAGTTGCAGCGCCACAATTAGTATTACCAATACAGGAAATTTCCAAGATTCATATGAAATTAACGTTCAAACCGAAAGTTGGTTGAATGCAGAGTTAAGTCGATATATCACTGTAGTAAACAAAGATGAAACGCAAGATGCTGCAACTCTAACACTGACTGTAGAAGATATGGTGCCAGCATTCTCTCACGGGAATACAACGATCACTTTGAAATTGATTTCGGGAGAAATTCTTGGTAGTCAAACCATTGAATTGCGTGTTGGTCCTTTAGTTGATTGGGAATTAAGAGCTGTAGAGAGCAGTACCGATTCAAATGACAATGTTTCGGTTGCATTCACAATGAGAAATCTTGGTAATGGAGATGATGGCTTGCAAGTCACCTTACATGTTGACATGAGTGTTGAATATGGTTTCATCCCACCAGAACAAGCTGAACATGGCTCAGAAACAGGAACTCCTCGTTACTTTGAAATCGAACAGATACCACCAGGAGTGAATTTCACTTTCCGCGCATGGATGCATATCCCACGTAATACCGAAGCAAATGGAACAATCACAATGACTGTAGAAATGCAAAGCACTTTGAAGCCTGAAGTCATTTTTACCAACATCAGCAGTGCCGAATATCTTGCTGAAGAATATAGGCCAGAAAATATTCAACAAGAATCATTTTGGTTGAATTTAGAAATCTCTATTTCAGAATTCTGGAATCAATTCAATGGCCTAATCTTCACCATCATAGTTACAATAATTGGAGGGTTAGGACTTTTACAAGCCTTGAAACATCGTCAGCGAAAGGATGCTGAATGGAAGGCTATAATGGCAGCATCCGAACCTCCTAAACCGGAAAAACCCGAACAATGGATGGGCAAATTCAAAGAGAATATTGGCAAGTCTTCAAAGGAATTGGGGAATGTTATTGCCGAGGCCCCAAAGGTTGCTGGAAAGGTTTTCAAAGATATTTTCACTGCTAAATCAGCACCAAAAAGTGAAGCCAGAAAGCAACCTTCTGGAGATTTACTAGATGCTGCGAACACGGTGCTAATCCATCACGAAAAAACAAAAGAAAGCGATTTAATTGATGATCTTGCAAGTGAGTTGATTATGGAAAAGGAGGAACACCCTGCCAACGAATTATTTGGTCAAGTAGAATCAGAAACAGGTAGAACAGTTCGCAAGCCAAAGAGAACAGCAAAAAATACAGAAAAGGTGGCAGTCAAACCAGTAAAAGTAGGGATTGCGCCTCCAGATGACTCATCTAATCAATCAGCCACCAGTGACAAGAAAGAAGAAAAGAACGGCGAAGAAGAATTCGATTTAGATTTATGAGGTTGGTCAAAATGATGCTGGTTGGGATTGATGAAGCCGGTAGAGGACCTTGTCTAGGGCCGTTAGTGGTTGGTGGATTCGCACTACCCGAAAAAGACTTAGATTTACTTGCAGAATATGGAATTAAGGACTCAAAGTTACTTTCTAACGAAAAAAGGGAGGACTGCTTCAATTGGCTTAACAATAAGGCAGAAGAGCGAGGTTGGAGAATTCAGAAGTTACTAGCTCTACCTGAACACATTGATAATTGGATGGAAAATCGATCATTAAATGATCTTGAAGTCGAAATGTTTGCACATATTTCTAACGAAATAATGTCCATTGGAATTCCAGAAAAGGGCAGATTACACTTGGATGCTTGCGACGTAAACGAAGAAAGATTCGGAGGGAACGTAGCATCTAGATTGATGAATTGGCCGTATGATGGCTGGGAAATTAAAAGCGAACACGGAGCAGACACAAAACATCTAGTCGTGGGAGCTGCTTCAATAATTGCAAAACAAACACGAGAAAAATTTATTCAGGAAATGAACGAGAATGAGTCAATAAATTTTGGCTCAGGTTATCCCTCGGACCCTAAAACTAGGGAAATATTACCTAGACTAGTGTCAGGTGATTCCCCACATGAAATGCTACGTTGGTGCTGGAAAACCACCAAAAAAGCATGGAGTGAAACTCATGAATCAGATATTCCGAAAAGACCGCGTGTAGAACCATTATTGCCGGAAACAAATCTATTAGATTTCTAGTACTTATGAATCGCAACGTTACGAAGGCTCAAGTGATTGGGGTGAAACCGAGATGTCATGAGCGAATGGGTGCCAGATGAGGATGTTTCACTTCTGATTCGCAAGTATGCATTCCAAAACGCGTTGGAATACGATGGTAAAGGCCAAACAGGATCGGTACAAGGAAGGGTTCTTGGAGAGAAACCTGAGTTAAGAGAACATGCGAGATTACTGTATCAGATTATTGAACCTGCTGTAATTGAAGCAAACAATATATGGGCAGAAAAAGGAGAGGATGAAGTACGCAGGATTCTGGAGGATGAAGCGCCAGAAGCACTTGAGAAGAGACACAGAGAGAGACGTGAAGGATTGCCTGAACTGCCAAATGCCAAAGAAGGTGAAGTGGTTCTTAGATTTGCTCCAAATCCCAATGGCCCACTAACTCTAGGGCATAGCAGAGGAATCATAATTAATTCAGAATATGCGAGAATATATTCTGGAAAGCTTATACTAAGATTTGATGACACAGATACAAAAATTAAGCGACCAGATGTGGAGGCATATGATTCGATAAAAGATGATTTCAAATGGCTGGCAGGGTACAAACCAGACATTATCATTGAAGCTTCAGCACGAATGAATGAATACCTTAAATTTGCTAAAAAATTCATTTCCGACGGCCACCTCTACGTTTGTACATGCCCAGCAGAAGAATTCAAAATATTCAGGACAACAAAGGAAGATTGCCCATGTCGAAACAATGAGATACCAGAAAACCTAGAAAAATGGACGGAAATGAATGATTCGGAAGGTAGTTTTTCGGAAGGTGATGCTGTTGTTAGAGTTCGTACTGGCATGGATCACAAAAATCCCGCATTAAGAGATTGGCCTGCATTGAGAATTCAGACATTACCGCACCCAAAGGTTGGAGAAAAATACCGAGTTTGGCCACTATTGGATTTCCAAAGTGCAGTTGAGGACCACTTACAGGGGGTGACTCACATAATTAGAGGCAAGGATTTGATGGATTCAACAAGAAAGCAGCAATTGCTCTACAACATGGCTGATTGGTCATATCCTGAAACTCTCTATTGGGGGCGTGTAAAAGTTCTCGAATTTGGTGGCTTTAGCACATCGCAGATGAAATCAGACATCGAGGCAGGCCAATATACGGGTTGGGACGATCCACGATTGCCCACCATCAGGGCTCTGAGGCGCAGAGGGTATGATGCCGGGGCTATGCGGAAATTCTGGATTGATCTAGGCCTTACACAGAAGGATATCTCAGTGCCTATGTCGACACTGAACAGTCTCAACGCCAAGGCGGTCGATGCAGAGGCACCACGACTATCATTTGTGCGCGAACCACGTACCATTAAACTGGACATCTCTGAAATCGAGATGGACAAAGTCACTCTGCCAATCCACCCAGAACATCCAGACAAGGGCGTGCGTGAATGGCCACTCGGGGATAATCCACTCAAGGTGAAGATTGCTTCAGAAGATTTAACCTCACGCGAAGCAAGGCGTTTGAAGGATTTTGCAGATATTGGAATACACCATAAAAAGACGGCGGGGGGATGGACTGGAGATATCAGTCGAACCGACCGCTATGGCAACACCCCGATTATTCATTGGCTACCCAGCAACATGGCACAACCAGCCGTATTGCTGCTTGAAGAAGAAGGTTAGTTGGTGGCTGCTGAAGGTTTGTTGGAAGTCAACGATTACCCTGACGGAGCGGTCGTC
>CAYNXD010000068.1:0-11576 GCA_964401115.1 uncultured Candidatus Poseidoniales archaeon
AGGGGTTAAAAACAAAAAATCACACTCGCTCTTCCAGTGGAATAAAAGGTAATAATAACATTTTTCCGCTCGAAAAACCATCCCCGAATCGAAAGATTTATCGCCCCCTCGCACACTCCGTGAGTATGCTGCTCCTGAGGAGTGGTGGGGACGGCCTCGGCCGGACCCCGTGCCCGTTCGTCGGCGTGGGCCCCTCGGGGGTAGAAGTCGACTGCCAATACGAGAAATCGTTGAGGCGCTGACCAGATGATGAATTAGTTACGGCTAATGATTCTGAAAGTCTTTGCAGGAAGAGAGAAACACCTCGGTGTTGATCCGCCTAGTTGAATGGGGGAGACGAGTTTCGACAAATCAAACCCATGATAATAGGTCAAGATTGGGGAAACGCTCCGTAAAAAGGGTGTGGAACTAATCGATAACTCTGGAAGATTGATATTAGGTTAAGACATTAGATAACTGGAAATAGAAACAGATAGGGAAGTTAGTATCGAATGAGAACGCGAAACTGTCCGTTGAAATTGAAGGAAGTCAGTCAATATTTAGTTGAGATTGGATAGGGTAGGGGGATTGAATCTCTAATGAGATGAGAGAACCAACCTGTGCCTAGGGGATCAGTAAGGAATTTCACCTCCGCTTCTGTGAAACTAGGGCGTGATGAACCGAATCATTAGAGGAGGTAAATCACAGTAGTGGATGGAAGGTGAAAGCCGACCTGAAGCTACAACCAGCGGAGGCTGGTGAGTGGGAGGAAGTCCTCCTTCGGATTGATACCCACTCACCAGTTCTCCCAACCCCCGTTTTTCGACGAGTTGAAACGCCGTCGCAATCATACCTATTCTAACTGTTACGCTTGTCAAACCATCTGCAAATCGATTTCATGACCTATTCTTTAGGCCCCACCATCTCTTCAGGTTGTACCCAATTATTGAATTCCTCATTGTTTAGATATTCTAATTCAATTGCAGACTCTCTTAGAGTAATTCCCTTTTTATGCGCGTTTTTAGCTATTTTTGCCGCCGCATCATATCCAATATGTCGGTTTAGTGCAGTTACTAGCATTAATGAATTTTCTAGGTGGTTTGAGATCATATCCTCATTTGCTTCTAATCCGATTATACATTTATCTGTAAAAGATCTACAGGAATCAGAGAGTAACTGAATACTATGTAATAGGTTATGAATCATCATTGGCTTGAATACGTTTAATTCGAAATTACCTTGACTACCTCCAAACGTAATTGCAGTATGATTACCAAATACTTGACAACACACCATGGTCAAAGCCTCTGCTTGAGTTGGGTTTACTTTTCCAGGCATAATGCTTGAACCCGGCTCATTTTCAGGTAGAGATAACTCTCCTAGTCCGCAACGCGGTCCTGACCCTAGCCACCGGATATCGTTACCTATTTTCATTAATGATGCAGCAAGAACATTCAATGCTCCTGATGTAGCTACAATTGCATCGTGGGCCGCTAATTGGGCAAATTTATTTTCAGCAGAATAGAAACTCAAACCGGTTTTGTCTGCAATCTTTCTAGCGACTAAGTCCGAGAACTCAGGGTGTGTGTTTAATCCAGTACCAACAGCCGTGCCTCCGAGTGCTAATTCAAGCAAATCATCTAACGCCAGCTCAATGCGTTTTACGTCAAGGTCTAGCATCGAAACATATCCAGAAAACTCCTGTCCAAGAGTGAGGGGGACGGCGTCCATTAAGTGTGTCCTGCCGATTTTTACAATATCAGCAAACTCATCCATTTTGATTGCCAATCCATTTCTTAGATGTTTTACTGCTGGAATTAGGCGGCGTTGAATTTCTTCCGCAGCAGCAATGTGCATAGCCGTTGGAAATGTATCATTACTTGATTGCGCCCTATTCACATGGTCATTAGGGTGAACGGGATTTTTACTTCCTAGTTCCCCTCCAGCCAATTCTATCGCCCTATTTGCTATAACTTCATTTGTATTCATGTTTGTTTGGGTTCCAGAACCAGTTTGCCATATTTTTAGAGGAAAATGCTCGTCTAGAGATCCTGAAATAACATCATCACAAGCAGTGGTTACTAGGTTAGCAATTTCCTTTTCTAATTCACCCAGTTCTAGATTTGTTTCTGCGGCTGCCTGCTTTAAAATTCCAAAAGCACGAATCATAGATCTTGGCATCTTATCGCTGCCGATATCAAAATTCATCATTGAGCGAGCGGTTTGACAACCATAATATCGATCTGAAGGGACTTCTAAATCACCCATCGTATCACTCTCTACGCGGACACCTTTTGTATCGGTCTTCGCTACAATTTTCTCAACATCTTCGATAGCGTGGGGGGCTAATCCCTCGCTATCTAATCCATCAGTAATCAGGCGCGTTATTGTGGCGGATCTATTGTTGTGCCTCCCTCTTCCAATTTTCCTATCCAACCGCTTCGCTAATTTTTCTGGAATGCTTATGCTGATGATTCGGCGATCTCCAGCCCGGTGCCTTGCCATGATGTGGTTTGGTAGTTACTTATTTAATAAATTAACGATTAGTATAGCGTTTTATTTATTAATAACTAAAAAATAGAGCCACTCAAAGTGAGCTTCATTGTTGTTTGATTGAGATGATTTTTACAGGAGTAAGGGGCCTATCTTGCGCTCCAGTAGGCGTACTTTCAATTGTACGAATCACATCCATACCATCAGTTACTTTTGCAAAAACTGGATGCGCAGATGGCGTGGATTTATCCCACCAATCTAAGAATCGATTGTGGTTTGTATTGATGAAAAACTGGGCTCCACCAGAGTTAGGCCTTCCAGTATTAGCCATTGACAATGTTCCTACTTCATTTGTGAATTGTGCGTTCTCGGGGTGCTCATCTTGGATAGTATAACCTGGCCCCCCAGTACCGCACCTAGGTGAATTTGGATCACTAGAGTTTGAGCACCCACCTTGTATCATAAAGCCCTTGATTACTCGATGGAAGTGAAGCCCGTTATAGTATCCTTCACCCACCAGTTTGAGAAAATTTGCGGCAGTTATTGGCATAGTTTCGGTGAATACTTCAAGTGTCACATTACCCATACTAGTCTCCATCATTACATTAGTCATGAATGATGGTGGGGGGGTAGGGATATTGATGATTACCCTTCAATATCTTCTAGTGTGGCTAGTGGATGTAGGGGTATTTCAGCTGCTGCGAATGCTTCCATCCCCCCTTCTTGCCGATCAAGAATAGTAATACAAGCCACAACATCACAACCGATATCAATCAATCTTTCAACCGCTTTTAATGCTGAACCACCCGTGGTCGTCACATCTTCAAGTATTACACATCTATCACCTGGACTAAGTGTTGAACCTTCAATTCCCGGGGGATTACCAGTTTTTCTACCACCCCTTCCCTTTGGCTCTTTTCGAATGATAAACCCCTTCAAATTACTTCCAACGCTAGCCTTGGCAATAGCAATTCCAGTAAGTGGTACTGCTCCAAGTTCTAATCCACCTACACTGTCTATGTTACCCATTTTTGTTAATTCATCGTGAATCAGAACTCCAAGGTAGTGGGCGCATTCTGGTTCCATCATCACAGGTTTCATATCGAAGAAGTGCTGACTTTTCCTTCCACTAGCAAGTGTAAATTCCTCATAATCAGAACGGAGCCACGCCAATTCTCTGATTTTTTCAATTAAGGCATCTTTCGCATATCCAACGTCAGTCAATTCAGCCATAACCCTTCTCCAATTACACCTTCTCAAAGCAGGGCCATCAAGGTTACGAGTGATTAGTGAGGATTACAAATAGAATATTCACAAGGAGAATGACTTTGAACAACCTCCACCCGAACTCCATTGTTCCGGGGGGGCTGCGATGACAATGTTACATGCATGGGATGAGAATCGCCTCTCTAATGAAATGGAATGGTATCAAAAATGGCTTGATGATAGGTGTGAAATAGAATATCAAATTGCCGAGAAAGCTAGAAGTTTAGGTAAGGATATTATTGAGCATGTTGAGATTCCTCGAGCATCAGATCTTGCAGATAGAACTGAAAAATTACTTGCAGAATATCTTGATGGATTAGAGATCGCTGATGAGTTAAGAGACATTTTAGCACGTGAAGATAGAGAGACATCATCCATTGAAATGAGCAAACATGTTGCTAAGAGGATGCATTCAAGAACTGGCGATACTGAAAAGTCGATAGAAGTTGGATTACGGGTGGGCCTTGCAATATTGACCGAAGCCGTTCTAGTGGCACCATTAGAAGGCATAAGCAATGTTAGATTGCTTAACAATGCCAACGGCTCAAAATTCGTTTCAGTCGATTTCTGTGGTCCGATTAGAGCTGCAGGGGGGACAGCTCAAGCTCTAGCTGTGCTAATCACTGATGTTGTTAGAAGGGAATTGGGGGTTGGGAGATATGTTGCTCGACATGAAGAAATCGAACGTGTTAAGGAAGAGTTCGGACTCTATCGTGGTAATCTACAGTACAAA
Organism: uncultured Candidatus Poseidoniales archaeon; assembly: GCA_964401115.1. Taxonomy (GTDB): domain Archaea; phylum Thermoplasmatota; class Poseidoniia; order Poseidoniales; family Thalassarchaeaceae; genus MGIIb-Q1. Next base: position 4,472 of record CAYNXD010000068.1, read on the forward strand.
CCATCACCTGAAGAAATTGAAACAATCGTTACCGCTTGCCCAGTGATGGTAAATGGTGAATCTACTGAATCAGAAGAATGTGCTGGGTTTGGAAATATTGAGAATGTTGATGGTACCAGAGTAAGGGGTGGTGTATTACTTGTCATAGGTGAGGGGTTATGTCTCAAAGCACCTAAAGTGCGTAAACACACAGAACGTCTAAACGTAGAAGGATGGGAATTTATCAGTCACTTTGCTGAAAAGGACAAAAAAACTAGTGGTGGAGATAGTAGTGTTAGGAAGAGAACCTTGGATTCCAATGACAGATTCATGAAAGACATAATTGCAGGCCGACCCGTTTTTGGGGAACCATTAGCAGCAGGAGGATTTAGGTTAAGATATGGCAGAACTAGAGCGACGGGTCTTGCTGCAGCTTCGCTATCGCCAGTAACCATGCATGCGTTGGGGGAATTCATTTCCGTTGGGACTCAATTAAAGATCGAAAGGCCAGGTAAAGCTTGTGCTATCACCCCTTCAGATGATTTGCAAGGGCCTACGATATTACAGAATGATGGATGCTTTGGCCGAGTTGATTTGATAGAAAAATGGCCAGAAATAGAAAATGAAACCAATATTATCTGGGATAATGGTGAGTTTATGCTTGGCTATGGTGAATTTCTTGAGAATAATAAGAATCTTGTTCCATCAGGTTACAATCGTGATTGGTGGTCTGCAGAAATAATCGAAAATATAGTAGACGATAAATCGCTAACGCGTTTTACCAAAGCATTAGGAACAGAACGAAACGAACACCCTCTAGGAATCCCAGGAGATATATCCAATGACGACTTAGATAATTTTCATCTAAAGAAGGATTGGGTTGAACATCTTAGAGGGCTTTCGTTTGATTGGGCTTCGTGTAAAAAAATATGTAACGAATTCAATACCGCGGTCCCCCCCCCATGGAATATCAATTGGCTGGATTTACCTATTGAATGGATTCCATCACTACATTCAGCAATTTTACAAGCATCTATTATACCTGCCAAACAATCCATTGAAGGAACATGGAATGAAGATGTCAAATCAGAAAAGTGGTTGAAATTTGATGGAGAAGCAGCCAACTGGAAACCAATAGAAGCTGGAGAAGAAATACCAGATCAAATTCCTGGAAAAGCCATCACCACCCTTGAGCCATTAAGGGGTGAATGGGAATGTGGGGATGTTCATCACTCTCATGGCTTTATCAAATCATCACTAATGTTGTTAGGTATCCCACACCATCATGATGGTGATGATATTGTTGCTAGTTCTGCATGGGAAGGAATGTTAGATGGTTTAGGGCTTTCAATTAAGGACCAAAAAGTGATTCAAAGAGTTAATTTAACGCCTCATATTGAAGATAGGTTAAAACGATTAAACAAAGCTATTCAAATGGTTGAGGTCGAAGAAAAGAGAATCCATGTTCTTGAATTAGAACGATCTAAAGTGAGGATTGCTGCAGAGACCGCCGCACGTCAGAGAGGCGAAGGAATATCAGCGACGGATAAAGCTGGAGAAAAAGCGGCTGAATTGGTGATTGATGAGGGCCCTGAAGACTCCAGCAAACTTGATGCAGCGCAGAATCTTCTTGAAGATCACGCTGTTGATGGCGCTTTACATATTGTTAGAGAATGTGGTGAAGTTAGGTGGCAACATAATACTCCAATAAGAATAGGGGCTAGAATGGCTAGGCCCGAAAAGGCAGCACATCGATTGATGAAAACGTCAGTGAACGCATTGTTTCCACTCTCCACTCAAGGAGGTCCTCAGAGATTAGTTACTGTTGCTTCTAGCAAAGGAAATTTACGAGTTTCCATGGGGGTAAGGGAGTGTACTAAATGTGGTAAGCCATCACCGTTTGTCAGATGCCACCACCGTTTTGATAAATTAGACCCCAACTCTAGTTGTAATGGTAGAACTATTTCTAGAAAACCGATTAATTCACGAAGTCGTAGAACTGGGGAATTACAAACAATTCCACTTAGACAAGTATTAGAATCTAAAATAGAAGAACTGGGGATTGATGTTCTCCCTAAAATCAAGGGGGTCAAGGGTTTGAGTTCAAGGTCTCAAACCCCAGAACCCATTGAAAAAGGAATTCTACGTGCTCGCCATTCAATTCCAGTCTTTAGGGATGGAACAGTTAGATTTGATATGTCCGACATCCCTGTAACTCACTTCCGCCCATGTGAAATTGGGACAAGATGGGAAAAGTTGTTTGAGTTGGGGTATCATGTGGATATAGTTGGTAATCCATTAAATTCAGATTCACAAATTCTCGAACTCTTTCCACAAGATTTTATTCCAAGTACAAAAGGTATCCAACATTTCATCAATACTTGCAATTACATCGATGAGTTGTTGATACGATTTTATCAAATGGAACCATTCTATAACGTAGAAAATGCTGAAGATTTAGTCGGCCAACTTACCATCGCTTTAGCCCCTCACACATCAGGCGGTGTCCTCAGTCGCATCATTGGTTTCACTAATGCATCAGGCGGCTACGCACACACACTTTTCCATGCGGCAAAACGTAGAAACTGTGATGGTGATGAAGATTGCTTGATGTTGTTACTAGACGGCCTTCTTAATTTTTCAAAGGAAATTCTTCCAGCAAATAGGGGTGGGAGGATGGATGCCCCACTTGTACTTACTACAAGGTTGATACCTTCAGAATTGGATAAAGAGGCACTCAACGTTGATTCGTCTTGGTTTTATCCCCGCTCGTTTTATGAGGCTACATTAGAAATGATGGATCCCAATGAAGTAGTGGATCGAATGGATATTGTTTCTCATAGAATTGGTACAGTTGGTGCATTAAGAGGATACGGTTTCACTCATGGTTTAACTTCACTTGACGCTGGACCATCAAATTCAGCTTACAAGATTCTTGAAACTATGGTTGATAAATTGAATGCACAGATTGCATTAGCTCAAAAGTTGCGTGCAGTAAATGTTGAGAAGGTAGCATCTTCAGTAGTAGAATCGCATTTCTTCCCTGATTTGCGCGGTAATTTACTCGCCTTTACTAGGCAAAAAGTAAGATGTGGCAGATGTGGTGAGAAATACCGAAGAGCGCCTCTTGCTGGAAAGTGTATCAAATTGACAAAAGCAGCCACAGGGGCTGCGGCAATAACACGTACAGAGACAGAAATGCAATGTGGTGGTAACCTAATAATGACAGTATCTGAAGGCGCAGTCAGGAAATATGTAAAGGTAGCAAATCACGTAATGGAAACCTACGGTACATCCGAATACACACAACAAAAATATGGTGTGCTAGCAAAATCACTTGACAGCCTTTTCAATAATGATAGAGTCAAAGTGTATACTTTGGATGATTTCATATAATATTCACTAATTAATCAAAATCAATATTCTCGGAAGTTTGGTCTATAACTTCCTCTCTTCCTAAATGTCGAATGCCAAACACCTTTGAGCACCTTTCTTGAAAATCGTAACCATGACCCAATTGTTCGGAAAGGGTGAATGATGATCCTTAGTGGATTCCCCCAATCTTCAATAGGATATTTCAATTGACTTAGCATACCTTCTGGCAGTTCGTCATCAACTCCGTATTTCTCTGGTCGCTTGTTGGGTGGCATGTAATAGGTCCCGAAAATGATGTCCCAAAGCGGAAGGAATCCAGCATAATTGGAGCAGTGCGCCTCCTTTTCATTAGCATGGTGCCAATGATGAAATTCAGGCGTAGGGATTAAACGATGTAAGGGACGTAATTTCCAATTCACATTGGCATGTAGGAATAGACCCGTAACAATCTGAAGTGCAGCTAGGATTCCACTAGTTTCTGGATTGAAACCAGCGAAAATTAGGAAGAAGAACCCTGGGCCTATTAGGGCGAAATCCATTGGATGCACGCGAAACCCACTAATCCAATCCATGTGCTCAGGGGAATGGTGGATGGCATGGAATTTCCATAGTTCAGGGACTTCATGATACCAGCGATGCGCCCAATATCCAAAGAAATCGAAAAGAACGAAAGCAACAATAGGTTGGACATAAGTGGGAATCATATCAACTACTCCAAAATAGTTAACAATTAGTCCAAGTACCCAAGTGAATGAGAAAAAACTGATGAATAATGCAAAAATTACGCCGAATACATTCAGAAATGGTTGTGAAAGTGCATATGTCACATCCAGTGTCCATTTCGGTCTTCGAACCATCTGACCTTTATGTCTAGGAAATATTTTTTCCATTGGAACAACTAGAATGAATAAGATGATTACAATGAACAGAGATTCAAACTGGTAATACAGTAATGAAAAACCGACAATAGCAAGAATCACTATTCTTCCAAGTAGAACCCAAAACCATGATGGTTTTTCCTCATCTGTTATTTCATAAACAACACCATCTTCACCAACTTGAATTGGTTGAAGATTATCTATGAGTTGAGGGGATATTCTTCTCTTACCACTCATTTACCTATCTCCTGTTCTAAATTTCAACTTTCTTTATCTTGAATCCGCCGCCATATATCGCCAACTGTGTGAATGTCTTCATCTACCTCTGCCTCCCCTTCAAGACCTTTAGTATCACCCGATCCAAGATTTCCATCATCTTCAATTTCTTCCTCATCTATTTCATCACTAGTTTCTTCTTCATCCACTTGTTCAGCAAATCTCTTTCGGATATTCTCTCGCTCTTCCTCTGAACTTGAACCTAATTCTATTTCAAACGATTCTACTGAAACATTCCCACTACCTTCCATTTGTTCATGCAGAGCATCCCATTCCTCTTTGTGGCGTCGTTTATGCATGGGTAGCATTCTAGCCAATCTTTTTGCACGTTTCCATCTCCTAGTAGTTTGATCTGTGATTAGAATAATTAATCCAAGAACATTAGCTATGACATAACCTGAAATTATGTGAGGTGCGTATATCCAATACATCATTGTAAATTCGCCCTCTACAATCTCTGCCGCATCCTCCCAAAGAATCAAACTTCCATTAACATCATAGAATCTAATTTCTAATTCATATTCCCCAGGAGGAATTTTTTCGTTTAATTTAGAGCAATCAGTGAGTTCTCCATAATAATTCAACTGAGGCGTAGGATTCAATTCCAATCTTTTTTCTTTATCCCAAAGTGTCCAACTAATGTTAACGTTTTCTTGATTTGAATCTACTATATACACCTCACAAACAACTTCGAAAGGCATTGATGTATCCATTACATCAGGAGCGGTCATTTCGTAATATTCCCTATATCCTCCTTTTTCAGAGAGCACGGGATGCGGCGTTCCCATTGGTGATAGTGCAAACCAAATCAAGTTCAATGTGACCCATGTGATTATAGCCGCCCAAGGTCTAATTGGTGCGTCTGGATCGAACTTTTTCTTCGTTTTCGGATTCATTTTTCGACCCCCTTCAACAATTCGAGAACTTCATCCATCCATTTTAGTTTCCTTAATTTGAGCATAGGGTCTGTTATGCCAGTCCACCTGCCCACTACATCACTTTGGAAACCCAACAAAGTAATTTTATTAATTGGCACACCACAAGCAGCGACAATACATGCCGCCCGATCACCATCTGTAAAGCCACCAGGATTCACCATTCCATCAATGTCATTTGGACATTGATGTGTGAGTAATAATGAATCACATCGAGTTTCTAATATGGTTAGTAGTTTAGGCCAATCTTTCTTGTTATCTCCATGCGCGTGAAGTGCGAATGGAACTGACATCGAGGCCGCCTTAATTGTCGCTTCTCCGCCATCAGCATCAGAAACGACAAGTGCTAGACGTTGCCAAGCAGATTCAGAATCATCTTTCTGTAGTTCATCAAACACCCCAACGCTTCCATCAGCCGCTACAAATAAACAATCGATGTCAAAAGGATACAGATCTTTAGGTTCAACAGCAGCACCTAATATTACAACATTTGAACAGTTGTTAAATCGTTCTTTTAATTTGTTAAATGCATTTTTTGTGCAAGTTAGGTCGGATGCTGAAATAGATAGAGATTCAGCACTTTCATAGTCATCAGAAACATCCCAATTAAAATCAGAACGGATTCTAGATTGAATATCAATCAGCGCAAAATCCACCGCTTGCAGTTTCCTGTCGCCGTGCTCAACCACGTTCATCCCCATACCCCCGCTATACTCAGAGTTCAAGAACCCGAGCGAAGGTCCCATGTTGTCAATGCCCATCCCGCGCCGCCCCCCAACTATCGAATCGCCCTCTTTTTTGGCGAGATTTCCATTTCTTCCTCAAGGTGATAAATGGTTGAAGGAATTATTGTCTGATAATGATATCAACCTTGACGCTTTGATTGATGGTGAATGGGTGGAACCAATTAGAATCCGTGGCATGCAACGAATGTTGGAGTCAATTAAATTGGAAGAAGGTGTAGATTCTACAACTAGACAAGACATACATGAGTCATATGGGCAGATGGTTGAAGGATTGGGTTTTTACTATGCGATGATTGTTGTTTGCGCATCATTCGACGAACGTCTTGTGAAGAGATGGGTCGAAGGTGAAGCCAGTAGGGCTGACAAAATTCTAGGTGAATTAACTGATAGTGAAGCATTTGATATGGTTGCCCGAACATATCTTTCGGATATTCGTATCAAGACTCAAGAATCAGCGGGTGGTTCTATCCATGCAAGTAGGCCTTCGAAAATAGTATTTGAAATTCCTATGGTTGATTTCATAGAAATTTCACCCCGAATCACTGGCCATTATTGGAATTTAGTTAACCGACCAACAAGAGATGGTTGGGTCATAATAAGTGAAGCAAGTGGCGAAAACTCTCAACAAAGATTGGCACGACTAATCAAAGAAAGGATTCGTGAGGTTCTAGTTGATAGATGCAAGCACAACATGGACAATATGGACGATGAATTTGCAGCTAAATTTGCAGACCCTGTTGGTAAGATGGTTGCAGAACTGCAACTTCAAAAGAGCCAAGAAATCGAGATAACAGCAGTTCATCAAGGTGATTGGCCACCGTGTATGACTTCTGCGATTACAGATTTGTCTCAAGGAGAAAACGTCAACCATGCGGGTCGCAGATTTCTTGCTAATATGAGTAGAGCGCTTGCCCTT
>CAYNXD010000069.1:0-13104 GCA_964401115.1 uncultured Candidatus Poseidoniales archaeon
TTCATCACGAGCTATTGCACCAACCGTATCATTCCCAGAAGGATTCGTTGAACCATCGACTTTACTCCTGGGGATTTCTTGAGCATCTGCAAATTCCCTAGCCCCTCTACCGGCTAACATATTGATTTTTTCATCAAGAATTTTTTCTGCAACAAGGATGGGATTCTTTGTGTGCTCTAAACAAGTCACGGCACCAAAACGGCCATCATTGGTCATAATCGCTGCATCTAGTTGAACGCTACCATCGGACCTAATTCTACCCCCTGTACCAGCATTTAGAGAGGGGTCATTTTCCATCATTACTACTGCTGCAATAGCAGCATCTAATGCCGATGCACCTCCCTTTAACTTCGCCCAACCAACAGATGTTGCTTTGTCAACTCCCGGTTGATCTTTTGCGCCATGGCCAGCACCCCCGTGGCAAACAATTGCTGAATTAAACATGATTCCTCAACCTCTAACATCAATGATTTCTGCCCACAGTAAGATCTTACTGTTATCTTAAGCTGTACTAGGTGACCCCGGTTCTTTGGTTAGGCGATCTACAATTTCTCCCAATCTTTCCACCAAACTTGTGCGAGCAGCCCCGTCTATCAGTGCGTGCTCCAATACCTCATCTAGTGTATCTACAGGAATGACTGAAACCAAGTCCTTGAACTGATCATCGATTAAAACATCATTCATGTTTGCTCTGGGAATTATTACTCTGTTGATTCCGCTCTTTGCAGCGGCCTCAATCTTTGCTGTGACTCCACCTATTGGCAAAACCTCACCCCGAACAGAAAGAGAACCAGTCATGGCAAGATTTTGGTCTATTGGAATCTCTTCTAAAGCTGAAATTACAGCGGTAGCAATCGTAATACTTGCTGAATCTCCATCAACACCGTGAGTATCTACAAATTGAATATGAATGTCAAAATCAGAAACATCCTTACCTGTCAATTTCTTGATTACCGCACTAACATTTGTCACTGACTCTTTTGCCATGTCAGAGAGCCCTCCTGTTGCAAATACTGCACCACCTTTCTTGTGAGATGGCGTGACCAAAGCCTCCACAGGAAGCATGATTCCACTGAAATCGGATAGGCCGCTATTTGCACCCAGTACTGCAAGGCCATTTACTCTACCAACACGCTCGCCACTATTAACAATCATAGAATAGTCCATTCGGCGTTCAATCATTCGATCTGCGACCTGTTGCTCAAGTGGCTTTGCGATATCTCGCGCCCTCAAAACATGGTCAGAAGTGGCAAATTGGGAGCCATCTTCACAGGCTAAATCTCCTGCAACTCTAACTAACCCTCCTAACTCCCTTAGACGCAAAGTGAGTTTACCTCTGCGCCCTGCTCTACGTTGAGATTCCCTAAGAAGGACCGCGATAGCACTGCGGTCAAAGTGAGGGATCGGATTCCCACTCTTCTTCACTTTCTCATTAGCCACCTCTTGTGCTATGAAGCGGATGAGGCGGCGGCGGTTGCGAGCGGTATCAGGCATTTCCGAATTAACATAAACTTCGTATCCGTAACCACGAATCCGGCTCCTTAATGCAGGATGCATACCTTGTAAAGCATCAAGGTTCCCTGCTGCTACCAAAATAAAGTCACATGGAACTGGCTCTGTTGTAGTTAGAGCACCGCTGGAACGCTCACTACGACCAGAAATAGGTAATTGCTTTTCTTGCAGAGCTGTAAGGAGGGCCTGTTGTTCCTCCAATCTAAGAAGGTTGATTTCATCAATGAATAACACGCCACCATGTGCTTTGTGAATTGCTCCGGCTTCAACTCTATCATGCGCAGGAGTTTCCATACCTCCTGATTGAAATGGATCGTGGCGGACATCCCCCAGAAGACTACCTGCTAGAGTACCAGTTGCATCAACAAATGGTGGTTTGTCGTCTCTTTCATGCTTCACCAGCAACTTAGGTATTCGAGAATCATCACCCGCAGTCAAACGATTTTTTAGGAACATGAATCCAAATCCAAGAATCAACATTCCGAAGAGTAGGGTCAGTACGTCCCCTGTCATGATTGTAGCCCAGACTAGAATAGCCGCAATAAATCCGGTAATGAAAAGTAAGGTCTTGTTGGTTTTTTCCCTAGCCAATCTTAACTGAGCCCTACGCTCTTTGATGATTCTATCACCCCGGCCAGCAGGAACAGTACGGACACGTGGAACATTCTCGTCTTCATCATTAGGATAACAAAGTGTGTCCTCAAGTTTATCTTCAGGCATAAACTCAGTCATTGCCCTTGCCAGCATTGATTTACCAGTACCAGGATCACCAATCATCATCATGTGGCGGCGTTGTTCGGCTGCCTTTCTGATAACTATATTCGCTGCCTCTTGACCAATCACTCGGTCTGCCAATTTTTCTGGAACTGGTACATCATTAGTAGATTCAATTTCAATAGTTTTTATCCATTCATCAACGGGAAGTGTTTCTATCTCTACCGAGTCAGAAATTTCAATAGAACCAAACTCTTCATCAGATTCCCAGTCATCAGGGAGTGCTACATCTGTATCTTCTTCAAGAACAATCTTTTCGTGTTCTAAATCACTAAGATTATCGCGGTCATCAACCGTTTCATCAACCTCTTCAGACATGGTTCAACCCTCCTGTTGTGAATACCTCGCACCTCAACCGTCATTAAACTGTGCGCCAGAGAAAAATTGACGCCCGTAGGGCGTTTTCTTTATTTTTCAATTAATTATCGATAAAATATGAGAAAAAGGCATTTCCAGGCAAACGAAAGCATTGACGAATGATGGCTTCTCGGGAGGTTTGGGAAATCATGAGCGAGGGGCGAGTCCTAGCGTTGCGTGAAACAGATGGCCGAGTATATCTGATTCGAATCGAAGATAGAGAAATAAAAATCAAAGGAATAGGTAGAATCAACCCTGCTCGTAATCTAAAAGAAGTTCAATTTGGAGATACTATTACTTTGGGTCAGAAAGAATTTCTAGTCTTGAAACCGGGGCTAAATGAAATAACTTCAGGGATGAACCGACGTGCCCAAATAATAACGCCTAAAGATGCATCATTAATCTGCTCAAACCTTGGTTTAACCTCAGGGCAAAAAGTCCTCGAGTTGGGTTTTGGTTCCGCCGGTTTGACTCTATACTTGGCGAACATAGTTGGCCCTGCTGGAACCATCACCTCGATAGAGTTGCGTTCAGAACATGCGGAAGTCGGACTAGAAAATATATCGCTTGCCAAATCTAGTTGGGATGAATTTCCTAAATTTCATTTAATTGAAGGCGACGCTTATTCTGCAGATACTGCCTCCTCTGCTTCAAAAATTTCATCTGAATATGATGCGATTTCAATTGACTTGCCTGAACCTTGGCGTGCCATCCCTCATTTTGCCCCATTGCTAAAACTGGGAGGGAGAATTTCATGCTATTGCCCAGTAACTAGCCAACTTGAGCAAGCTTGGAACACTTGTGAAGAATCTGGCCTAAGTGTAGAATGGGCTGGAGAACGAATTGATCGAATATGGTCTAAGGCATCGAAGGGGGGGGTCAGACCAGGTAATAACCCAATGGGGCATACTGCATTCGTCCTAGTAGCACAACGTCTGAAATAGGCATCAAAACTATTCCACTGCCCTAATTGATTCCTTACACTTTGGGCACTTAAATTTGAATGGAGGCTCTTTCCCCTCTGGCATCTTCAATGATGAGGAGCAACCAGGACAACTAACTCTGCCGTCACTGATTCTAGCTTCGCCTTCTGATAATTCGTCCTCTTGGACATCCGGCATCGGTGGTGGAGGGAGAGGCAAATCGGTTTGAGTCGGTGATTCATCTGGTTCATCTATATCGTAAAATGTTGAGCGTATGTGCTCACTTCGAGAAGAGCGCCGCCTAGAAATTGCTAGCAATACAATTAGTATTGTAATCAGCCAACCTGTTGCCATAATTGTAATTGAAATTTGGTTATCCAACTCAAAGAAGCCAAATGATACACCATCGGGTGCAACTTTTGGACCTGCAATATTTACTGAGAATTGATCGGATAGTAAGAGGTGTCCTGAGCCTGCAGCCTGAATTCTTAAATTCAATTCCCCAACACTATTGCTAGCTGATGATACCAGCATTAGTTCATAGGTTGCACTTTCCCCAGGAGATAGAACATAATTAGGATTTGAAGAACCGCCAACTGCAGTCCAGCTAGGGGACAATTCTGCGGCACCTTCGCCAACTAAAGAAAGGGTGCCAGATAATTGTTCATTTCCGTCATTTATCATAACTACAGTTAGAACTAGGCTCCCTTCAAACGGAATCGAGTTATCACCACTCCCCGTTACAGATACAGATAGAGGTGGCTGACCATTGACTCTATCTTGTGGAATCGTAAAATTAAGATTGGCTGTTGCACTCACTGATGGATCGGCTAGCGAGGTTGCACTCGCTGAAAGTACTGCCACACCTGCTGGAGTGTTCTGAGCCACTGCACATTCTAATAGAACTGGAACTGCTGAGGACGAGGGTGGAAGAGTTAAGGTGGACTGGACGTTACTGCAACTAAGACCTGTAACTGCCAACTGGAATGTTTGATTCGCGTTACCAGTATTTGTTAGCCAAAGATATGCTTGAACTGTTTGGCCTACCGATGCTGACGTATCAGTACTGGTCAAGGCAGCAATTACACCCAGTGTAACTTCAGTAGCTCTGAATTGGTAGGATGCACTTACAGATTCATCATTGGATGATGCGGCAACTAACGAGAAATTAACGTCACCAGTCGCAGTTGTCCTCCTCATTGACAATGTGATAATTTTTTGCTCGCCCACTGAAAGTGTCACCAACAATGGTGAAATTGTAACTTCAAAACCATCCGTTGAAGGTGTTAGCGACAATGAAAATTGATCTTCTTGGTTCCCGTCATTCAAGATAACAAAATCCATCGAACTTATGGTATTTTCACCCACAGGCAATATATCTCCTGATGAAAGAATTTGGACACTTGGAGAATGGCTAACTTCAATGGTGAATGATGTTTGGGAAACAATAAACGAACTGTTGGCCAATCTTGCATAAAGTGTAACTTCATGAGTAGTAGATGCAGCTGAACTAGTTGCGATTACAGTAAATGGGATAATCTCTGATTCCCCTACTCCTAGAGTTGTTGTAGGAGGAACTGGTTCGAATGAAAGGGAAGATGGTAAGCCGCTCCAATCAAAGACGAATGATAGAGGAGATGTACCACCATTTATTGAAATAATTGAGAAATTTGTGCTACCTCCTGCTGCAACCAAAACATTTCCACCTTGAGGGGAGATTAGATCAATTTCATCTCTTGTCCCAATTGAAATTGGTATTGCTACCACTTCTTGCTCACCTCCGTGAAGGCCTGTAGCAGTCAATGTCAGATTGTGTAATCCAACTAGATTAGTTTCACTAGGGACATGAACTTGGAATGATATTGCATCTGACAGGCCGCGACCTACTGTAACCCATGATGGTGGCCCTGTAACTGAAACTGAGCCAGGACCAACTAAATCAAATCTCACTTCATCCTGTTCAGATCCTACATTTCTTACACCTACTTGAATTGTGGCCGTTTCACCTGCCTCGATAGTGGTGTTATTTGGGGGGGTGATCTCCCAACCCCACTCCACCCCTACTACAATTGTGTAAGCGGTTTCATGGACAACCCCAGTTGAACTCTCTTCAGCAATAATCGAAATTGTACAGCTGTCATTCCAATAACTATTTGCAGAAGGTGTGACATTTAGAGAAATGGTTTCTGTCTCTAATGGTTGTAAATCATTGCCTACAGATTGACCTGAAATTACTGCGCTACAAAGTACCCCAGATGTTGCTTGATAGATAAGAGAAGTTTCATCATTACCATTGTTTGTTACATTGAAGGAAACCACTTCTGTTATACCAGGCAAATATGTACGATTAGCGTCGTGAATTAGTTGTACAACCACACCACTGATTACTGACACTTCAATTACAATCACAGATTGAACACTGAAATTGCCACCCAATGAACCTACAAACAGAGCTATCCCTCTATACTCGGGAGTCGCGTCTGGGGGAATTGAAATTCTCAAAGTATGATTTCTAGATTCGCCAGCAGTCACATTCACTGCTACAGGGTCCAGCCATCGGACCTCCCATCCTTGAGGCAAGTCTTTCCCGGGAATTGGCATTGATGTTCCGTTTGAACCATTACCGCTGTTATTGCCACTGTTATTACCACTGTTATTGCCACTGTTATTTCCACTATTATTCCCACTATTATTGGACTGATTATTGTGCCAATTAGTCCAAAAATCAGCTAGGTCTGTCGTTTCATCAACTTGTAGGATATATGTATCATCTACATTTCCATTATTCAATACCGGGACATCGAGATCGACCGTCTGGTTTGGTTCAATAGCAACAAGCCCTCTGTCTCCAACAGCCCCTATATCTAATGATGGCAAATAAAGGGGAGCTACTGAAAGCAAGAGGGTCACAGTTGTAGATTCATTTGCATCATCAGTTCTAGTTGCAATCAGATCTACCTGACCATTTGCCCCAAGCGGTGAATTTGCATCTAATCGAACTATTAGTGTTGTAGAATCTGATTGAGTTGGGAAAATTGGGCCCAAAGAAGAATCGGCAAGGGTGACATTCCAATTTGAAGGCAATGAAACAGTATCTAGTGATAGGTTGAATGTGCGAGTATTCATCACATTGTCATTTGTTACAGTTATTGAAACATTCGCCGCTGTACCTGGAACAAGATATTCATGTTGCGAAGATAAATTTACATCTATCTCATTACTTGCGACTACGGATATTGAAGAAAATGGTAGTAAAACTGAGCTAAACAAAATGAAGGCGAAGAACAGACTGGATTTTCTACGCATGGCTTCGCCTCAACACTCCCGACATTCGTCTCCCCTATAACGGCGGCGGGGGAGGCGCCCTACGGGCGATTCTCAAAAAATACTAGAAACAGTAGTAAAAACACGATATAATTCAATTTAGTAAATCTCATTTCAGTCGTAATGATGCTAAAATCGTCTCATCCAACTCTTCCCATGGGAATTGACCATCAACACCAGATGTGCGACCGAAATGCCCGCCTGTTGCAGTTTCTGAATAGATTGGACGAAGAAGTCCTAGTTTTTCGATAATACCTCGAGGGGAAAAGTCAAATTCTTTCTCAACCATATTTTCCAATTCATTCTCAGAGACTACTGAAGTTCCAAAAGTCTCAATACGCAAGCTGACGGGTTCGGATTTCCCAATCGCATAGGCAAGTTGAATCTCGCAAATTTCAGCAAGTCCTGCTGCTACAACGTGTTTCGCAGCCCACCTAGCCGCGTAAGCCGCAGATCTATCCACCTTGCTTGGGTCCTTTCCAGAAAAAGCACCACCACCATGACGACCCATCCCCCCATAGGTATCAACAATTACTTTTCTTCCAGTCAAGCCTGCATCAGCATGTGGTCCGCCAGGATCCGCAAATCTTCCAGTCCCATTAATCATCATCTTAGTATTGTCATCTAATAATTCAGAAGGGATTGCGTGTTTAATTACATGCTTAATAATTTCAGATCTAACAAAATTGTGTTCTTGTTCCTCATCGCCATCAAATCTATCTTTCAATGCGGAATCATGCTGAATTGCGATAATAACGGTATGCACTCTTGTCGGTTTTCCTGATGAATCATACTCTACGGTCACTTGGCTCTTTCCATCAGGCCTAACCCATGAAAGATGACCTCTCGAATCGTAGGGTAATTCTCTTACAATTCTCAACCTCCTAGTCAATCTCTGTGATAAAGCAGCAGCGAGTGGGAAATAACGCCCTTTCAATTCTTCGAAATCCTCAGTTTCCGTGCATGCATATCCGAACATCAAACCTTGATCCCCTGCCCCGTCACGATCAACCCCTTGCGCGATATTCGCGGCTTGGGTTGTGATAAATTGTTGAACTTTGCAAAATTCATCAGATGATGCATCCATTCCAATTGAATGATCAGAATATCCTATGTTTAATGCAGTCTCTCTTGCGATAGACTCGTAATCAGGGGCCTCGGCATTCAAAGTAACTTCTCCAGCCAAGATAATATGTCCTTTACCCTCGACACTTTTCACTAGAGTTTCAACCGCAACACGAGCATAAGGGTCACTCTCAATACATGCATCCACTATTGCATCAGAGATTGCGTCGCACAACTTGTCAGGATGCCCGCATGTAACCGATTCCGAAGAGAACAACACGCCGGCACCTCCCATAACTTACCGGGCCTAACAGGAACATAATAAACTGACCATAAGTAAATAATTTGTCTATTAAAGTGATTCCAGCCTATTATTACAAACTGTAACACCGGATTCATCACCGATAGACTTGAATTTCTGCTGAAGATTTAGTAACAAAACCATAGCCTCTGGTGATGGTAATAATGATGCTAATTGGAAACCAATATGCCCTATGGTTGGCAAGGGGGGTTGCATATCCCATGCCGCTTTTAGCAATCTCTTTCTATCATCTTTCTCAAATATCGGATTATTAATATGAGCTAGTGTCAATTCACCATACAACATTGGGTGAGGTTGTTTAGAATTATTACTAATTGATGCCAAAGCCGAATCAACCTCTGTAGGTATTGGCCAACCTTTTCCTGAAACGGATGCTATTCTGCATTGAATTCTAAGAAAACTAACTAGCCACAAATCCTGACGGATACCCTTTGCCCCAGGAAGTGACTTAGGGATGTCTGAAAGAGATACCTCTTCACCATTCCTCAATGCTAATTCGGCCCTCCTTAGAATAACTTCTGGATGTTCATTAGGTAGTTCAAGAAGAAGTTCCACTGCAGATTCAGGCGAACTGGAAAGCAAAGCATCGTGTAGCATCAAGCACGCATCCATCTTCTCAGTTGGTTCCCTTATTTCGGCGACAGCGCTAATGAGAACTGTTGGATTCTCGATTTGAGCGCCAAGGCTTGCAGCAGCTAAAACACAGCGGACTTGCCCCATAGGGTTTCCTCTTTTATTGTGTAATTTTGCAGCCCTATCTAGGTGATCCAATGCTGAATTTAAATCTCCTTGACTTCGACGTAATTCTGCCAATTCAAGGTGCAGACCTATTGCCTCAGATGAAATGTCGTCATCTGATTCTCGTCTAACTGCTTCTGGGGGTGTCTCTAATAGTGGCATTCCGTCATGCACCGGAGCTTCTCGCAATAATTCAGATAGAGAGAGGGCGTCAGGATATTGCTGAGCACCCCTTCGAGTCCACATATCCACTAATTTCCTGAGTTCAATCTCCTCAAGAGTGCCCTCTTCACCAAGAGTTAGGACATCAGCTTGCTCTATATTTTCAATCAATTCGCGTAGAAGTTCAATTCCTTCATCACTTAGAGAATATGTAGTTACCCTTCTCCTCTCCCCAACTACTCTCTTCCTTTTATGGGTAATTATCCCTTCTTCCATCAGGGTGTTCAAGGCTCTAGATACATGAGACTGAGCCATCCCTAAACGCTGAGAGAGACCAACCTGACTAAACCTACGAGGTAATTCATATTGGTCTTGAAAATCGGGCGCATCTTCTAGAGCAAGTAGCACTCTCTCACGATTTGTAATTCGTGGAGCGCCCCCCATACAATATCTGTGGGGTGGCCTCTTATTCATGAATGAGACGACTCCGAAAGAGAGAGAATGGGTAACTGGGTAGTCATACCACTTCTAGCGGAACTTCGAGAGGGGTGACTAACAAGGGCAATTCGCTAGAAGCGAATAATTCAATCCAATATTGAAAGCCATCGGCAACAGCATACTCATTGTCAGAAATTAGAGCTAACCTAAGTGCCGCTATCCTAAACGAACCAAATTCAACTATTGACATATCCACCACCCAAACTATTGGTATTTACTCCAATCATCATCACTAGCCCATGCTGCTGCTGGAACATACTGTTTCTGGGATGGTATTGGTGCCTGTTCCCGTCGGCTTCTAGAAGATGCAACTGCAATCCCAACTAAAGACAAAACCAATATTGCTAGAGCTAGTGGTGTCACTTCCAGAAACTTTTCCAATAATATAGCGAGGTTGCCGTCACTGAATACCATTGGATTATCAAAAGACTGGGGGTCAATTGTCAATATATCAGCAGAATATTCTGGATCATGATATATCGATTCCCCAAGAACATAGTTATAGCCGCCAACCATCCTAACTCCGGACCAAATCACACCATCTTCACATTCATCAGGAATGCCATTTTCATTGAAATCATCGGATGTACCTGATGAAATGTCGGCAGCATCTTCCCTACCATTTTCATTACAATCAATGATTGGATCCTGTCTTACATCTTTATCGAGAACTGGGCGGGCGCCGTGTAATTGAAACAGGACCTCGGTTTCAACGCCATCAACCGTCGCGTTTGAAACCCAGCGAATTCTTCCAAGATTAGCACCATTATCCTCAAAATGGATTGCACCGGCTCTGATTGCTTCGGGGCGTGATTCATCTGACATCTCAATTACTTCACCACGTTGCTTACAAGCTGTATCATGATATTCCTTCATCCTATCATGAACACTATGTTTTCTCTCCTGACTATCACTTACTTCGTCATCAGAATCATCTGAAGAGCGAGCTTCAGCAGAGGGTGAAAAAGAACCAACATATGCAAGACCGCAATCTAATGGGTTACCTGATAAATCATGATCAGGCGTTGAACCAGAAACTCCATGAGGGGAGGACAATTTAGATGGGGCATTCCCTGTAATTGCCCTCGGAGGTAATAAGCCACCAAATTCTTCAAACATCCATTCACCTACCATAGAATGCATACTTACTCCATAGGCCATTTCAGTTAGAACAACTAATCTAGTGTCGTTACGTGTATTGCCATCAGAATCTAATGCTATATCCCACCCATCAATAACTTGATCATATTTCCAAGTAGAATTAAGCACATGACCTGTTACATTTGTTTTAGCAACCTCTTGACTATCATCAATTCTTTCCCCTGGAACTCCATTTTCATCTACAGTTACCCGGTAATGGGGGACTGCTTCCACGAAGATTTCATCTTCTAATGTAGTTACATGGAAGATATACTCTATACTCGAAACCATTTCGTCTGATTCTAAAATGACATTAGAACCATATTCAATATCTGATGCACTGATAACAAATTGTATGCTGATCTCGTTTCCATTCTGATGTTGTTGCCAGGATGAAAGTGACCAATCCACATCGTTAAAATCAATCCATTTTAACATTTCTTCATGGTCAATTGAATCATCTTGCAATTCTTCAAATGTCCCTGCTGCTTTTGGACCTTCAACATCGAAAAGACCATTTTCGTTAGAATCAACATATTCACCAACACCAATCAAACGCTGCCAGAAAATTGTCTCTACTGGGATTCCCACTCTCTGATCAAAACCCATTTGATCGTCATATACATCTGCAATCCCCATATACTTAGTCTGAGTTGTTTTGAAACTTATCTGCCCATCACCAAAATTAACAACCATTTGAGATTCACCCAATTGCAATCTAATTTCTCCAATCTCTTCATCCAGATCTACCTCAATTAATTCACGGGAGTAATCAATGTCTTCTCCTAGAGTACTTGCAGGGGATTCTTCAATTGATGAATTCTGGGCAATGGATAGGCCTGAACTAATTATCAAAAGTGAAAGTGAAAGTGCTAGAATTGTTACCCTTCTAAACCCACTATTTGTGTACATACTCTTTCTCACCTACTATATCCTAGTACCTCCCTATATAATGGAGATGTGGTAATAAATACCAATTATACTCATACATATACCACTTTTTTGCAATTAGGAGTGATAATTAGCCCTACATGCGAGGTATTCAAGAGAGAGAGGCTCCCGCCCAACACCATGACTGGTCGCGACGGCTCATCATGGGAGGCCACCTCATACCGCTCTCATACTCTAGGTGAAATTGCTAGAGGTGGAGGCGACCTAATCGATTCTGAAGTCACGGTGGCTGGTTATGCTGAGGCAGTGCGCGGGAGGGGGGCAATCTGCTTCCTGATGTTACGTGATGGCACTGGGCACCTTCAGGCATTTCTTAAGAAAGACAACATGGATGAAGATATATTCACTACAATTCAATCTACAAATCGTGAAAGCGTGATTCAAGTTACTGGTGTCGTTGCACAGAAGCGACCTCCCAAAGTCGCAGAAGGAGAACCAACACCCCCTCCGGAGTACGAGGTAGTAGCTAACTCTGCAAATATTCTATCAACTGCTGAGGCACCAATGCCAATGGGTGTAACAGATAAGGTGCATGTTGAATTGCCCACCCGTCTGGACAATAGACATATCGACCTAAGACGTAGTCATGTAAATGCAATGTTCCAGTTACGAGGAAAGGTCCTGCAATATGGACGTGATCATCTCATCACAGAGGGTTTTAGTGAGATGAATTCACCTAAGATAATTGCTAGTGCTAGCGAAGGGGGAACAAATCTCTTCCCTATGAAATATTTTGAAACAGATGCCTATCTTTCTCAATCACCACAATTGTACAAGCAACTGGCTGTACTTGGCGGACTTGAGAGAGTGTTCGAAGTTGGCCCTGCCTTCAGGGCGGAAGAACATGATACCTATCGACACCTCAATGAATTCATCTCCTTTGATATAGAAATGGCATTTGCAAATGATGATGATGTAATGGGTGTGCAAGAGAGGATGATTCACCATATATGGAAATCTGTGGCTGAAAATGATCAGCATTTGATTGAAATTATTAATCAATGGAGGGGCGAACAAGAACCACCCCTAGACCCCATAACTGTAAATGTCCCTAGCTTACCTTTCCCTAGAGTTGAATATAGTGACGCCATAGAAATAATTCAAGCAGCGGGGGAGAAGATTGCCTGGGGGGATGACATAGAAGCCCATCATGCCGATATGATTGCTGATAAATTTCCCGGATTCTATTTCCTGCCTAGATGGCCAATGAGCATGAAACCATTCTACATTTTCCATAACCCTGACGAAAAAGGACCTGACGAGGGGCAACTCTCTCGTGGTTTTGACCTGAACTATGGTCGAGATGAAATGTGCTCAGGCGGTCAAAGAGAACATCGA
>CAYNXD010000070.1:0-2875 GCA_964401115.1 uncultured Candidatus Poseidoniales archaeon
TCTTTTCCAGGCTCTTTTTAGAGTAATTTGAATATCTCTATCTACCAATTCAACAGGTATATTCGCTTCTTCCGCTGACTCGATTGCTGCTAGGAGATCAACTCCAACCTGTTCCCCTACTTCAATACCCATTTTTCTCTGTTCAACAGCTAACAAACTCTGGAAAAGAACCAGGGCAGTTCTTCCTGATTTGATTACTTTTGATAGCGCCTCCTCGTCAAAAGATTCTGGATTCCGAAGGGCACTTAGTCTTCCTTCATCTAATTCTACAGCAACCACGTCTGGCTTCCAATCATCGATATGTTGTCTGACAACATCAGCACTTTTTCGGCTTATATGGGCGGTTCCAATGATTCGCAGTTTTTCATCAATATCTACGATTGGTACATCACTCATTTTCCAATGCCTCCAATTCTATTATTACTTTCAATAAATCGTGATGCTCTGTAACATCATGTACTCTTAGAATGTCAATTCTTTTCCCTTGTGCATATGCAGCAACCCCCAATGTTCCAGATAGACGTGATTCGGATTTTTCTCTGTTCAATAGGTCTCTAAAAATGGATTTTCTGCTTACCCCCCAAAGTATGGAAAACTCCCTTTCACCACGTAAATGAGATGAATTTTTCAATAACTCAAGGTTCTGCTTCATATTTTTCCCGAATCCTATTCCTGGATCGAGAATAATTAGTTCGGGGGGGTGCCCATTCTCTACTAGTCTCTCTGCAGTGTCCAATAATTTTTGACTGACTTCATAAACAACATCCTCGTATTGTGGATTATTTTGCATATTGCCCGGTTCTCCTTTCATATGCATTATGCATACTGGGATTTCTGAATTGATAACTAAATCAAACATTTGCTGATTTCTAAGTCCAGATACATCGTTAATCATATTTGCACCGGCTTCAAGAGCTGCAGAAGCCACTTCCACTCTCCTAGTATCAATGGAAATCAAACCAAATGGCTTAGCATCTCGAAGGGCTTCGATGACTGGTACAACCCTATTAATTTCTTCATTCACATCTACGGGCTTGGAACCTGGTCGTGTTGATTCTCCACCTATATACACCCAATCTGCACCACCTTCCCACATTGAAATTGCTCGTTCAACAGCTTCTTCTAGAGAGGAAATCCTAGAATTAGCGTGGAAGGAGTCTGGAGTCACATTTACCACACCCATTAAACGAGGCCGCCCATCATTACGGCATTTCAAGAAAGGTGCCAAGTCACGCATGTCCAACCCGCCCTCGGGGCAATCGTTTATCATCCCACGCAGTGACCAAGCCCTTCGTGGTTGAAGTGGGAGCATCGTCTGGAGTTGGAGATGAGCTTGCAGATTCTCGCTTGGAAGTGACTGATAACGATGCAAATTTACCACATCCAGACAACCTTGAACTTGCAAACAGTGTGTTGAATAGGCTGCAGCCGAAAGACCATCATGAAATGGGTCAGATGATCCATAGTCGTTCAGTAATGGGGGGCATTCTATTCGCTACTATCGGCATCTTTTGGTGGCTAACGGTTTCAGTCATTGGAAACTCATTGGGGGATTCTGATCCTGAACTACCTACTTCAATGATTTTGGACCTTGAATTTATTCATGTTTCGTATTTAATACCGATTTTTGTACTCATTGCTACAGTTTTGCTAATGCATAGCCGAGAAAGAAACAATTGGCAATCGGGCGCTCTTGGAGGTGTATTATTGATAATTGCTCTATATTTTACCTTGGAACCAGTTGGTTGGCTAATTTTTACAGATCAAGGCCAATACTCATTGGTTCTTCAATCACTTAGAATTGGTGCTTTAGCAATAATGGTTCATTTTGCTACAAATATGATTCTAGACTCGATTCTTCTTACTTGGGTCCAAAAGATGCTACAGTCTTTCCCAATTGAAATGACGCCCCTAGATGAGCCGCTTTTGTTGGGCTCCGGTGAATTTGGTAATGATGAAGAGGAAGCCCCTTCCGCCTAAGTACGTAGATGGGGTCACATGTCGGGCATCACAATTATTCGATTAGGCCACAGGGCTGGTAGGGACCCGAGGATGTCAACTCATCTTGGTCTTACAGCAAGAGTATTCGGTGCCTCTGAGTATATCTTATGCGGTGATAATGATCAAGCTATTCTGGACTCATTAAATGATGTTAAAGGGAGATTTGGGGGCAATATGATTGCAAGGCACGAATCCTCCCCTCTAGGATTCATCCGCAATTTCATTGCAAATGGTGGTATAGCAGTCCATTTGACTATGTATGGTGTTTCCTATCATGATGCCATTGTTGAATTACCAAAAGATCAACCGATTGCAATAGTGGTTGGTGGTGCTAAAGTATCTAGGGAATATTTTGAGATGTGTCAATATAATGTTGCAGTTGGAAATCAACCACATAGTGAAGTGGCTGCTTTGGCGGCATTTCTTGAGAGGTTTAAGGGGGGGGTGTCGCCACCCCAAGAATTCACTGATGGGAAGTTGAAAATCAATCCATCAGAACGTGGGAAAGACCTAATTGAAGAAGAATAGAATGCCTTATTTCTGATGTATTGAATCAACAATCTAATGGCGATTCGCGTGTCAATGATTATGAACGGATTGCAGGCACCATTCTAAGGTGCGAAGGTGTCATCCACACGCGGTTTTAGTCCCGGGGAAGGACAACCCGGTGTTTTAAGCCCATTTTGTGGTATTGATGCCGCAGACACCCTTCTACCCGCCTCTTCCTCGGACGATTTGGTTGCAAGTGGCCGAGGAGTTTTACTTCTTGCAGATGGTTCTCGGTTTGAAGGTGAATTATTTGGTTCTGCTACTATCGGTGAGGGCGAACTAGTTTTTACTACGGGAATGACAGGTTTTCAGGAATCTCTTACAG
>CAYNXD010000071.1:0-24298 GCA_964401115.1 uncultured Candidatus Poseidoniales archaeon
GAAATAACCCGCTTAGGATGTTCGAGATCAGCAAGAACCCAGGCCAATCTTGCATTGAAGGTGCGTTCATCAAACCGATACCATAGCCAGTTGTGGCATTTATCGGCAGCTCTAATTGCAACATAAGCTACTATCATTCCTCCAACTATATCTAGGAACCAGTGGATTCCTAGATAGATGATTGCAAATCCAGTAACTATAGTGAACCATCCTACAAAAATTCGATAATTGCGCCACCTTTTATCGTGATCCCACCTATGGATTCCCATCCAAATAGCAAACGGAACGCCAATGTGGAGGCTGGGCATTCCATTAGTAAAGGGGTCAATTCTAGTGAACCAAGTTTGTATTTCAGGTGTAAGGTGATATGCAAGAGTTTCCATTGTAGGAATATGATCTCCTGTTACTCTAACATTAAAGAAAAGATAGAATGGGACAGCGAAAGCGTAAACAAAGAACATTGCTAATAGTATTCTATCAGCCATCCATCTATCATCGAAATATGTGAAGTAAAAAGATGCAGTATATACTAACAGCATATATCCAGCCACATAGTAATGTGTCAAAACAAAGGTGAGGGCGTCGTTGAGGAGTGCTTGTTGAATAAATAATACCAAGTCACCTTCAATCGCATAAATAAACGGGGTCATATCGAGATGAGTATTCGCCATTAGGGTTCGGTCAAGACCATCTAGAAGATCTTTCCATACATAGATACTGAAAACCAGTGCTATATGAGCCCAATAACGGCGAAACATGTCGACAAAGCCAGCTAAAGTAACTCGCTTTCCCTGCGGCCTAAAGAGCGGCATCAATAGAATTCCACCAAGCAATGAACCGGTAACCCAAGTAACATAGACGCCTGTCCCCACCATCGATGCCACCCCTCTCCTAACCTATCCTTCTGACGTGTTGGCTTTGGCAATTACGCTTCAAACGAGGCTCTATTGCCGTTCCTATCTTGATATTACTGACAATTTCTCAATACAATGATTGAAGAATGATTGCAAGTTCCCCGTATTATGAGTGATTCACCAGTATCTCATCACAGTGGTATTCCATCTGATAAGGGGCCCGAAAAGGCAACTGATGAACAGAATGCGCAAATGGAGCAAGCCTACGCCCAAATGCGTAGAAAATTAAGAATGACCCAACTTTCTGAAAATATCAAACACAAGATAATGGTTCTCTCCGGAAAGGGCGGAGTTGGCAAGTCTACAGTTGCAACCGGGCTAGCACTATCCTTGGCGCAACAAGGGCATAAGGTAGGTTTGCTAGATATCGACATTACTGGGCCAAATGTACCCAAGATGATGGGTTTGGGTGGTCAAGGGCTACACGTTGAGGATGGGCTCATTCATCCAACCGTTGGTCACTTAGGAGTCAAGGTGATTTCCATGGCATTCTTGCTTGAAGACGAGGATACGCCAGTAGTTTGGAGAGGTCCAATTAAGCTCGGGGCAATTCAACAATTTATCGCAGATGTTGAATGGGGTGAACTTGATTACTTGATTCTAGACTTTCCACCAGGGACTAGCGACGAACCACTAACGGTTACTCAAAGTCTCCCTGATATTGATGGTATTGTAATTGTCACAACCCCTCAAGATGTTGCTTTGCTAGATAGCCGTAAGTCAATTTCGTTCGCTAAGACTCTCAATCTTCCAGTACTTGGTGTGGTTGAGAATATGAGTGGATTTACAGTACGTGGAAAGGTTGAACCTAACACTAAGGTAGAATTGGAAGCGCCAGGTGGTAAGAATGTTGAAACCATGGCTGACGAAGATGGAAAATGGTCTGCCACCCTTGATATTTTCAAGCAAGGCGGTGGTAAGGATACTGCCGAGGAGCTAGATGTGCCGTTTCTTGGAGCGCTGCCTTTTGATCCAGGTGTAGTAAGAGGTGGGGATGATGGCGTACATCGTATAGTTGCAGAGCCTGATGGAGAAAGTGCATTGGCTTTCGCTGAGGTAGTAACAGCATTATCCGAACAATTATCTGAAGAAGATGAACCTGAGATAAACATCATTTGAGGTGTTTTTTTGACCGAAATTCCGAAATTAGTTGAATTAGAGCGCACCGAAAAGAATGCTATACTAAGATGGAACGATGGTAGTGAGCAAACAGTTCCTTGGAAGGAAATTAGATACTACTGCCCTTGTGCCAAATGTTCGCCTAGTAGGGATGATGAGGGAAGGGCCAATGAGTTACGCCAATTAATCAACTCATTTCGTTCTGAGAAACCATCAGTTAGGATAGTCGGTCGTTATGCGTTGGCCTTTGAATGGTCTCAAGGATGTAGCAGTGGAATCCACAAATTTGAGAGATTATGGGATATTGCGAATGAAGAGGATCCCGACCACGGCAAACCATATGTTCATGGCGCTTGGTAAAATCATAGATATTCCTTTCTTTATATTAAGTGCGAGCGCCGGAATTTGAATCCGGGTTCAGGCGTTGGCAACGCCCGGTGATAACCACTACACTACGCTCGCTTTCGGCATCCCGAACAGCCCCTCAACTATAACCGCTATGTTTTCAAATTACGGAATCAAGCATCAAACTGTCGTTGAGCATCAAAATAGGCAATCCCTTCAAGTCATAGACCATCCTCCGGTAACTGAGGGAGTTGTATATATGCGAACAATTTATGTCGGTAGAAAGCCAGTCCATTCATATGTGGCAGCGGTATTGAGGGCAATGCAGGATGGTGACCGTGAGGTAGAAATTATTGCCAGAGGAAATGCAATGAGGACCGCAATCGATGCTGCCGAAATCTGTCGGAGAAGAAATGGCAAAATTGCAGGGATGTTGCCTGAAGAGATGGTTAACAACGGAGTTGAAATAAGCACCGAGGAACTTGAAGTCGATGGCTCAACTAGAGTTCTATCATCAATAAAAATTCTACTGGAAGGAATCGGCGAGATGCCGGAAGATTCAGAAGAGTAATTTTAGAGTAAATCTCTGACCTGTTTCTCAATTTCATCCCTAGTTTTTCGATAGACATCCATGCTTTCGCCGACAGGGTCATCTAGTTCCCAGTCACCATCTAGTGGGATGTTGGGACATTGCACACCACACCCCATACTGAACACTTTATCGAATGAGGTATGGTCAATATCATCTACATGAGAGGGCCTTTGATGCGAGATATCAATGCCTTTCTCTGCCATGGCCAAAACAGCATTTGGAGCAACTTTACTTTCATACTTATTTGTCCCTGCAGATGCAGAATCAATTCCAAGATGTTTAGCCCACCCTTCTGCCATTTGACTACGACAAGTATTACCTACACAGACAAATAATACTCGCATTCAATTCACAATCCCTCTTTGAAATTTTCATTTATCAAATCTCAAATTCATCTCATATCATTGGTTAGTCCAAGTTGTTCATCGAGAGAACCCCCTCTTCGAATCATAATGATAATGGCAATGCTAGAGCCGAGCATAACAATCCCTAGTAGGATTAAGACAATTATTCCGGTTGAGCCCCAATCAATTAACGCGTCAGTAGGATTGGTAAGGGGATCTACATCTTGTTCAGAAAGCTCAACGGTAACTTCCAGCACCGGTTGAGTAGTTGTTAGATAGACATCAATCCCTCTGAAATCAATCACGATGGAATTTGCTGGTAGCCCTTCACGAACAGTGATTTCAATGCTATAAACGCCATCTCCTGCAATGGCATCCCCTCCTTGTCCATCGTCCCTCATAGTTTGCCAAGTAGTACCTTGGCCTACAGGGCCTAGCATCCCAAGCCGCCCTTGTACGACAGTGATAACGTCATAATCTGTAGCATTTACAGTTAAAATGTATGTACTCACGCCATCGCCCACATCTGGTACAATTATTTCATCAACCACATTTCCATCTTTAATAATTGTAAAATCAGAAATCTCTGGGCCGCTATTCAAGATATTAAGTGCAGGAATGTCGTAAGTGGGTGCATCCCAAGCATCTCCGCCCAACCCTGCTTCAGAACTTTGCAAATGTAGTTGTGTGACAGTTGCCCATCCACCACCAATGTCCTCGATTCTTACTGGTAATAGTAGTTCTCCAGGGCTCAATGTGGAAGGGATATCAATTAGGCCACTCCAAACTCCACCTATATCTTCAGTGAGTTCAAACAAGGCACCCCCCTCCCCTCTCAGGTCTATTGAAACACTTGAAATTTCCAATGAATCAAACGGCTTGGCTGAAACGGTGAGGTTTGATCCTCTAAGGACACTATCAGTACTCATAGTGAAATCAACTAATCGAGGCGCTCTATGAGCAACTTCTATTGTCGCATTACTACTGTTACTTGTCCATTCATCAATCGCATTAATTCCAATAGAGATATTGCCAGCATCCGTTCCGAAATAAGTGAATGAACCAGTGAAGTTATCATCATGGACTATGATATCTCCATCAAGACCCACATCATTTAGCTCAATCACTCCTAGGCCAAGAGATGCAAGGTTTACTGTTACGTTTCGAAGATTCCAGTCAGGGTCATGAATTTCCACTTCTATGTGAACTAGATTTCCGCCTTCATTTACAACCCTCCCTTCATGTAGGCGAACGTCAATAATTGATGGGGCAGTATTCTCGCCTGCTGTAATGATACTCGGAGAAAGAACTCTCTCAAGAGATTGATTTTCCCAAAACCAGGCCTCTTCAGTAGTGTTCAAATCTAGATAAACCTGTCTTGAAACTTCAGCAATTAATCCTCCAAGAATACCCTCATTGATGACCAATCCATTAGCTGTGCTTGCATCACTGAGGTAAGAGCCGGACCAAGCAGTCACTTGCATTGTATGCCCATCACGCGTATATGATTGGTAAGAATGGGCGGTCAATTCGAGGTCCATGATGTCACCAGAATATAGTCCAAGGTTATCACCAATCAACAATTCAGATGGAGCCAAGCCAGTCTCTCTACTAATATCCACATCACCCAATCCAGATTCTTCGACATCATCGTTTTCCTCTTCTGCTGGAATGGGGGATTGTTCAGGCCATTCCTCACCTTGGCTTGGGTCATCACTCTGTTCGTACCAATTGAAGTAAATGGTTCGGTTTGTGTAGTTCTCGTAAATCACCTCGTGGTCCCATGTTTCGTTGTAGTATTGGTGGGGTCCCAATCCATCTAGAAGGCCCCCTCCAGTCAGATTGAACCAATTTTCTTCGTGGATTCTGTTTACTTCCCACATTGCTCCAGTTGAGTTGGCTGTTTGTCCAGTGCCGTCAATACGTCTAAGCACACCAAACTCTCCTGTAGTGGCGCCTGTGATATCAGCATCAATATGTATTGAATCAGCTGTTTTGGAACCATTTTCACTTTCTTGGTGAAAAATCAAAACATCTCCATCGATGACAATTGACCCGTTATCGTCATTTGTGTCTGAGAAGTAGAATGTACCATCACCTAGAAATTTGGAATGTTGCAATGTCATTACGCCATTTTCAGTTCTTTCAATGTCGTACAATTGTTCCAAATCTATGTAGATGTAACTTCCATTAGATTGGAGTTCCATTTCTGCCGTTGCTTCAAATTGTGAATGGTCCAAGACTCTAACACCATCTACATCATGCATTTCAAGCAATAAGAGAGATACATCTCCATCTAGGTACATATCAGCATCAGGAGTCTCTGAAGAAATATTGATATTTCCATTTGCTTCAAGTCTCAACTGCTCTTCGATAACTCCATCAATCATTGATCGGAGAATATAGGAATCGACTACTGATGCTTGAATTGTTGTATTTTCGCCATCTTCTTGATTTGTCACAGTCATATTCCCAGTTCCAGCCATCTCAAAAATTTGGCTTGTTAATTCCGACCCTTCCATGGTTTCGTTAAGCCAAATTCGATTTAGGTTTAGAGCAATATAGATGTTTGCGCCATCCTCGGTTGTCTCGTCAATGGTAAGGTTCCCAGATCCCAGTTCGTCGTGTATTAGCACACCTTCACTTCTCTCTTGCCAACCTTGTCCAGAAAAATCAAGGAGATATTCGTTTGTTGTCTCATTCTCTAGAACATGACGCAAAGTCCAATCAGTATTCACGGTTATTTCATGGTCAGCAAGCGGTTGATTCCATACAGTAACTCTTACAATTCTTGATGCAAGAAGTTGATTGGTATCACTTTCATAGACGGTAATTACAATCTCATCCCCAAATGTTAGATTTGATGGTACAGTAATTCTATGGCTGCTAAGATTGATTGGAGAGATGGTCAAATTAGCATCATCCCAAGAAAAATTCCAAGAGCCAACATCGGTGCCATTTTCCATAATTTGGGTTACTTTGACATAAAAATCAGCAGCATTAGTAGTTGCGTTAAAATCGATGATGTAAGAATGATCAGCATTCCCATCTTCGTCATGATCTAACCAGTCAACTGAAATTACGGGATTTGTAGTGCCATCGGCGATTGTCAATGGCATTGCAATTGAGACTAGAAAAATTAGAATCAAAAAATTAGCGCGTGGGCGCCCACTAACTCTAGGCATGCACTAACCTTGTTCCTGTTCCCTCATGAATCCATTGGGTAATTGTTCTCGCAAGATTGATGAATTGAAATCAAAAACTTCAGAATAACGGCTCTTCGTACCCGTCATCACTACGATTCCAAATGTCTTGATGAAGGTCGTCATAAATGTTGAATTCTGGGCTATCGTCTTCATCCTCATCATCCTCAAGGTAACCAAGAGCTTTCTGTGCCAGTTCCGCCTTGAACTTCCAATAGTGAATTCGCCATTCTCTACCATCCCACAATGTTGTTTCTTCAGACTCAGTAGTCAGAAGATTGTAATCCTGGAAAATATAGAATAAATTTCTGTCAGTTGGTTCTAATGCATTGTCAATAATACGATCGTAATAACCAAAGAATCCAAGAGCATGTTCTGCCATACTCTCGGCAACACTTTTTTCCATTTCTTTGTCAATATGTCGTTGAATTGCTGCTGTCAATCCTGCCATAGTCATTCCCATGTGCTTCCCCCCAAACCGGTAGTGTTAGTCACTGTGTGACTCTCCCCCGGTCCACGTTCTATTTGTACACCGCAATATATCAACAATCCGGTCCAATAATCCGAATTCGACTTTTTTGAAATAATTTCAACCTGAGATAAGTCATAAAAATAAACCACTAGAGCAAGATTTGAGAGAAATGGTTGAGCAGTTCTGTGAGGGTAATTTTCTTGGGTTACCAGAAAGCGATTTGGATGCAGATGTGGTGGTACTTTCATTGCCTTACGAATTAACAACCTCTTATGGCCAAGGTACAGCAAATGGCCCCGAGGCATGTATCGAAGCATCTGGCCAAGTAGAACTATACGATTCACTTCTAGATGATGATTTACCAGCAGGTAAAACAATTCTAACTGCTAATCCTTGGGATGGTGAAGGAAGAACTCTTGAAGAGCAATTACAAGGGATTGAAAAATATCTAGAAGAGTGGTTATCTGGCAAAGCCTTTCCAGTGGTTCTTGGAGGTGAGCATGGATCACTTGTGGCTGAGATGCGGGCACTTTCAAACCATCCAACTTTAATGGGGGATTTGGCCAATCTAACAATAGTTCAAATTGATGCTCATGCTGATTTGAGAGACGAATTAGGCGGAGAAAAGTATAGTCACGCTTGTGCTGCTAGGCGCGCTCTTGATGAAGGGGTTGGAAAATTAGTTCAGATAGGAGTTCGCGCATTCTCACGTGAAGAGGAGAAATTCATTGAAAGCGATGATAGGGTGAATACTTGGTTTGCTCGTGATTTTATTTCACCATGTGGTGGAGAAAAGGTATGGAAATCTCTTCTAACAGAACTTTCTAGTATTGAGGGACCGGTATGGCTGACCTTAGATATAGATGGATTGGATGGTACTTTAGTTCCGAACACTGGCACACCAGTCCCCGGCGGTCTCACATATTGGCAGACCGTTGAGGTGATAGAAACGTTGTTTTCAGCATCTAGTGCTGATGTAATTGGGGCAGATGTAGTAGAGATTGTTCCGGGTATTGAGAGTAACTTAACACAATTTACTGCAGCCATGTTGGTAACAAAAATTATCGCCGCCCACATAGCATCATCTTGATGCTAAGTATCAAAACATCCAACCTTTAGCCAACCTTGTGCGGACCTTTACTACGCTGTTGGTTCTCGCCTTTTTACTAACCAGTAGCGTGCCGAATATCACCGCCCAGCAACCCGACATAGTTCAGGAACATTGGTACCACTCTTATCTGACACTTACTCACGATGTACAATCGTGGGCAACCGACAATCCGGACATAGTCATACTGACGGTTGCTGGACAAACCGAACTTGGAAGAAATCTTTGGATGTTGCAGATTTCTGATTGGAGTCAAAATACCAAACCAGATGGGGCTCAGAAAGAAGTTGTTTACATTGATGGTGGCCATCATGGAAATGAGCATCTGGGGACTGAATTAGCTTTCTTGACAGCGGAATATTATATCGAGGGTTGGGTGGATGGAAATCAGGAAGTAATTGATGTTCTAACAACAACTGAACTGCATATTCTAATTATGCTGAATGCAGATGGTAATGATATCGACACACGCTGGAATATCAATCAAGTAGATCTGAATAGAAACTATGATCACTACTGGAATACCTGCCCTACGACACAACCTGGTAGTAGTGCATTCAGTGAATCTGAAACTCTTGCGAATTCAATTTACATGAACACGGTAGTTCCTGACGCCGATTTGTATGTAACAATGCATACAGGGGTTTGGATTATGCTCTATCCATGGGGTAAATGGCCGGAACAACCCTCGGATTGGGAGGTGTTTCATTTCATCAGGGATGATGTTCACGCAAATATCTCAGACATCCCTATTCAAAATGCCAATCAAGGATTATACCCTAATTGTGGAACCAGTAGGGATTATGGGTATGGGGTGATGGGATTCCCTACATTCACATTTGAAACGGATGACGAGCAATGGGCCCTTGGAACTATTGAACCTCTTTCAAGTCGCCTAGGTGAAGAGCTAGATGTAATGAGATATCTAGTTTCCAATATTTGGTATTGGAGGGCTCGACTATCTGTCACATCGTTTGAGTACAGTGGAGATACTATTGATCTGAAGATTGACAATCTTGGGCGGGCAACCACTTCAAATGCTACCATTCAATACATCGATGGTGGTGAAGTGACTTGGACTTCGGAGTTGTTTAGTGTCAATGCAACTAACAGCTCTCATGTTTATCTCGATTCTTCTAATCTGAGCCTAACAGACTATGGTCACTTCGAACTATTCTATCAGAAGCGAGTCATTGATTCGAGCCAGTGGGTAAATGAATCAATTCCAGCCCAGTTGATTGAAATTTCTGATGATGAGGATTCTGGATTGTTACCTTTCTCATCACCAATATGGGCTATTTTGGCAATCGGATTAGCAGGGATAAGGAAAAATAAAACAGATACAGAATCCAATCCAAAATTGACTCCTAAACATCTCCCAAAATGTTCTTCCCTCTGAATTTTCTCGCCGCTCTTCAATTACATAATTTAGAGTGGCGTTGGTAATATTTTGCCGCTAAAGAGTAGATTTCAAAGATAAATTGGAAAAAACATACCAAAAATAACAACTTTAACTAATTTTTATAATGCTCAACTTTGAATAGGGTAACCCGATGCGAATGGATATGGAACACCAAGTGACCACTATTGAAAAAGTAGCAGAGACATTGATATTACCCCTTTTTGAGGGTATAAAAAAACCCCCCAATCGTTCTCTGGTTGGTTTGAGTCGTAGCGCACAAACCCAAGTCAGAGGAGTAATCGGCAGTGCCGATTTTGATGGCAAATCAGGAAAGACAATGTCGTTGTGGGATGAAGAATGCAAAGTACTCTTGGTTGGAATGGGTAAGTCTGATGAATTGGATGAAAATAATTCTAGAGATGCTGGAGCAAAAATAGTAGCCAGTTTGGCCAAGACTCATGGTAAAAATCTCACGGTTCGTTTTACATCTGGTTGGAAAGCAAATCAGATGGTTGCTTTTGCAGAGGGTATGATGTTGAGGGATTACAAATTTGATAAATATCTATCAAAGGAAGATGAAGACGATGAAGACGATGATATTGAATACAACGTTACTTTTCAAGCCTCAGAGAGGCATCAAGAGAAACTCTCTAATGGTTGTAACAGGGTTTCATCAATATGTGTAGGAGTGCACATTGCTCGAGATTTAGGTAATGAACCAGCTAACAAATTATACCCAATGGAATATGCTGCACGAGCTCAAGAGTTTGCTAAGGATAAAGACAATCTAACAGTAACAGTACTAGATTGGGATTTACTTCATGAAAATAAAATGGGTGGCCTAATCAATGTAGGAAAGGGAAGTGAGCACAAACCATGTATGGTAATTTGGGAACTAAATGGTAAGGCAAAAGACGGACCTTGTCCCATGATTGTAGGCAAAGGAATCACATTTGATACTGGTGGTATTTCATTAAAACCAGGCGCAGGAATGGATGAGATGAAGTTCGATATGCACGGCTCA
This sequence comes from uncultured Candidatus Poseidoniales archaeon, assembly GCA_964401115.1. GTDB lineage: Archaea > Thermoplasmatota > Poseidoniia > Poseidoniales > Thalassarchaeaceae > MGIIb-Q1. Next base: position 10,524 of record CAYNXD010000071.1, read on the forward strand.
GCGACCGTATTTGGGCTGATGGTGGGACTTCACGGCGTGGGTCATGAGGGCCATGTGATGGCCATTTCATGCATGGCAGAAAACTCCCCTAGTTCAACAGCATACAGGCCTGGAGACGTGATAGATACCTATTCTGGAAAGACAATTGAGGTCCTCAATACAGATGCAGAAGGGAGGGTGGTATTGGCTGATGGATTGTGGAAAGCAGGAGAATTCAACCCGGAATATATCATTGATCTTGCAACATTAACTGGTGCTGTTGTTGTGGCACTTGGTCACGAGGCTTCTGGACTTTGGTCTAACGATGATGAGTTACTTGAGAGAGTTAGAAAAGCGGCATCTGATTCAGGAGAGCTAGCATGGCCAATGCCATTATTACCAGCATTTGAGAAACAGATGACCGGCTCAAAGATTGCCGATGTTAAGAATTTAGGAGATCGCTATGGAGGTTCTAATTCAGCAGCGGCTTTCCTCAAACAATTTGTTCCAGATAAGGGCGAGGGGGATGATAAGAAACAATACCCATGGGCTCATATTGACATTGCAGGAACTGCATGGGGCACATCGACAAATGCAACTGTTGCACACGGTGCAACTGGAGTTCATGTTCGAACACTAGTACGCCTAATCAATGATGAATGATTTGTTTGAATCAACTCTCTTCTTCATCAACTACTTCGAAATCAGCATCAACAACTTCGTTTCCATCATCGCTTGCCTCATCTACAGCTTGTTCTGATTCCATCTGTGCTGCCGCCGCTTCATACAACATTGCAGAAATGGCATGCATTGACTCCTCGAGTTCCTTTACCTTAGACTGAATAGCAGCCTCATCAATGCTTTCGATATCCTTTGGTTTCCCATCTTCCATAATCAAATCTTCAAGTTCGGATAACTTTTCTTCGACAGGCTTCGCATCATCTTCACTGATTTTGTCTTCAGCTTCTTTGAGAGTTCTGCGTGTTTGATAGATGATACTATCTGCTTGATTTCTGAGATCGACCTTTGCCTTTCTCATACCATCCTCTTCAGCGAATTTTTCAGCATCTGCAATCTTTTGCTGAATGTCGTCTTCGCTTAGTGATGTTGCTGATTCAATTCTTATCGACTGTTCCTTTCCAGTACCAAGGTCCTTTGCTGATACACTAACAATTCCATTTGCATCTATATCGAACGCAACCTCAATCTGCGGCATACCACGTGGTGCAGCAGGAATCCCCTCAAGGAAGAAGCGACCTAGAGTGATGTTATCTCGAGCGAATTCACGTTCCCCCTGAAGGACATGGATTTCAACAGCAGGTTGGTTATCACTTGCCGTTGAGAAAGTTTCAGAACGGCGTGTAGGTATGGTAGTGTTTCGCTCAATCATTGGCGTAGTCACGCCGCCAAGAGTTTCGATTCCTAGACTCAATGGAGTGACATCGAGCAGCAGTACGTCTGTAACAGCGTCATCACCTACAATGATTCCTGCTTGTAATGCCGCACCCAGAGCAACTGCCTCATCAGGATTGATCCCCTTATGCGTTTTATTTCCTAGTTCTTTCTCAATAGCTTCTTGCACAGCAGGCACTCTTGTTGAGCCACCAATTAGCAAGATTTTATCAATTTCAGATGCAGAAATTCCAGCATCCTTAACTGCTTGTCTAGTTGGTTTCATAGATTTTTCAATCAAATCATCAACCAGGTCTTCAAATTTAGCTCTAGAAAGAGACAAATCGAGGTGTGAGGGCTGCCCATCTACCATTGTGATAAAGGGTAAATTCAATTGTGCTTGAGTTGTACCTGAAAGTTCAATTTTAGCCTTTTCAGCAGCTTCCTTTAGGCGACTCATTGCTTGCAAGTCTTTTGATAAATCGACACCACTAGATTTCTTGAATTCAGCGACAGCCCAATTGATAATTTCATCATCGAAATCATCTCCGCCAAGTCGGTTATTTCCTGCAGTTGCTTTAACCTCTATTTGCGGTTGGCCGTCGATAAGATATATTTCTAGAACCGAGACGTCAAATGTTCCTCCTCCCAAATCATAGACTAGAATAGTTTGATCGTCTTCTTTATCTACACCAAAAGCAAGTGCTGCGGCAGTTGGCTCATTGATTATTCTAAGAACTTCAAGTCCTGCAATTCTCCCAGCATCTTTTGTAGCCTTGCGTTGAGCATCAGTGAAATAGGCAGGGCAAGTAACTACTGCTTGCTTTACCTCTTGGCCAAGATAGGCTTCAGCATCAGCTTTCATTTTCTGAAGAATGAAAGCTGAAATTTCCTGTGGCGTATATTCAGCATCATCAATTTGCTTGGTCCAATCAGTGCCCATTTCTCTTTTTACCGACAGAACGGTTCTTTCCGAATTGGTTACAGCTTGCCGTTTTGCCGTGACACCAACCATTCTCTCACCATCTTGTGAGAATGCAACTACGCTTGGGGTTGTGCGGGCGCCTTCTGCATTTGCAATTACTACCGCTTCACCACCTTCAATAGTAGCTACACAACTATTTGTCGTTCCTAAATCAATTCCAATTACTGGGTTTTTTGCCATTATTTCACATCCTTAAATATTCAAAGTCATATCTAATATTCCATTATTGATACTCCATTCTTCAATACTTGTTACAATCCTACCTAGGTTGTATTTCTTGACAGGCCTAGGCCGGCCTTCGACCATCAAACTCAAAACACTATTATCGTTTGTTAGAATTATTTCAACACCATCTCCGGCACCATCAATCTCAGATATCCTACTACAATCGATTGTTAAAATCATCAAGTTTCCATCCACAAAAATATCATCTTCGTTAACTGGTATTAGTTCAGATTCTTCAACAACCCCTTCAGCCTCAACCTCAACTTCAACAGCTTCTTTTTGAGGGAATTTTCCGCCCATCATCTTTGCCAAATCATTCATCGTTGCCTCAAGATTCAATTCAATATTGCCTTCAGACATTTTTTCAGGATCAAGTCCCATTTCATCAAATTGACTTTGAATTTGCTTCATCATGGTCCGGAGGGTGTTTGTGTCGATAGCCATACCCATGTCTTGGAACATTTTTGTTAATTGCTCAACTAACTGCTCTTCCCAATCATCACCGCTTGGCGTGAATTTCTTATCTGACATTCCGATTACCCACTTATCAACCCGAGGTTGTATAGTCCGAGCAGTTGGCCATATATGAACCCTTGTTCTCTATATTGGGATACATAACTGAAAATTTGAAAAAAATAGAAGAAAAGCATTTTTTCATCATTCGCAATAATCCATTGGTCTTAAGACAGCCCTGCCGCTCGCTAAGCCTGATGGTCACGCAAGAGCATGAGTCGCTATTGAGTGATACAGAGCGTACTCATGGCCGAACAGCTTTGCGAAATAATGTGGCGGCCGCAAGTGCTCTTGCAGATGCAGTAAGAAGCACACTTGGCCCCAAAGGGCTGGACAAGATGTTAGTTGATGGGGGTGGTGGGGAGACGATAGTTACCAATGATGGAGTAACCGTTCTTGAAAATGCCGAAGTTGAACATCCCACCGCAAAAATGTTGATTTCCCAATCAAGTGCTCAGGATCGACAATCAGGAGATGGAACAACAACCACAGTTATTCTAACCGCCGAACTTCTTCAAAATGCTCTTGAATTGGTTGACATTGGAGTTCATCCAGGATTAATCGAACTTGGTTATAGAATAGCTAGTAAGGAAGCGATGAATGAATTATCTAATATTTCAAAAGAAGCGAGTGATGAAGATTCTCTAAAGTCTGTCATGACATCACTTTCAGGTAAATCTGATGAGGGGGTTCGAGAACATCTCAGTAAATTGGCAATTCAAGCATCAAAGGCATTATCTCACGAGGTGGAAGGTGGGATGGATGCTGATCCGAGCCTCGTTAAGAAAATCCTCGACAAGGGTCGGCCAAGCATTGAAAGCGAACTAGTTTCAGGTTTAGTGCTTGCAAAAGATAGACTTCATTCAGAAATGAAAATGTATCCTGATGGTGGAAAAATATTGATTCTCGATGGTGGAATCAGTAGGAGGAAACCAGAGATTGACATTAATTTAAAGGTAACAGACACTGGAATGATTGCTGAATTGAACGCCCAGGAACTAGCGGATATTGAGAAGAGAGTTTCAGCAATTGCAGCTACTGGTTGTAATTTACTGTGCGCTCGTGATGGAGTAGATGACGATGCAAGGGGTATGTTGTTGAAAGAAGGAATAACATGTTACCGAAGAATCGAGAAACCAGAGCTTGAACTATTAGCTCGAACCACAGGTTCAACAATTGTGCATGATGCAGCACTCGCTAGAGTTGATGATTTGGGTGAATTCACTTCACTGACTAGTGAGAAATGGGGTGGAGTAACACACATGAAAATAGTAGGCTCCTTGAAAGGTGGTATGACTTTGATTGTACGTGGCACTGGTAAAACTAGAATGGACGAAGTAGCTCGTGGATTTGACGATGCAATGGGGGTTGCCTGTGGTCTAGTACGTGATCCACGCGTGCTCCCGGGAGGTGGCGCTACTCAGATGGCATTGGCACGATTTTTGCGTAAGTTTGCGCCTACAGTTCCGGGAAGGGAACAGTTGGCTATTGATGCATTCGCAGGAGCCTTAGAATCAATCCCGAGAATATTGGCTGAGAACGCAGGCTTATCTCCGCTTGACGAAGTATTACGGCTAAATGCAGCACAGGAATCAAACGGTTCATGGATTGGTCTGAATATGTTGAATGGGAAAACTGAGGCGATGGACGATTCAGGAATTATTGAGCCCTTTTCAGTGACTAAGAATGCAATCACTGGTGCGATGGAAGCAGCGGTATCAGTTCTCCGAATTGATGATGTTCTATGGGCAAATCAAGACCCATCGATTCCTGATTGGAAATCAGAAGAAAGTGAAGATTAATCATTCTTCTTCAGGTGGATTTTTTGATAACATAATCGCAATTGATTTTGTTTTCTCATCATTCTCAAGAGCCAACTTCATTATGACGCCTAGTGGCACGCCAAGAACCATTCCCATTAAGCCCCAAATCCAACCCCAAAATGCAACCAATAATAACAGTGCAATTGGGGACATGTCCAACCTTTTTCCTGATAATTGCGGTTCAATAAAACCTCCCCAAGTTTGTTGGTTTCCAATTAATAGAATTATCAATAACAGAAGAGAACTTGGCTCCAATAAAACAAAACCAAGAATAATTGGTGGCAATGTAGCAATCAAACCTCCAATATAAGGTACAAAATCTAACAGAAAAGCAATACAGGCCCAAAGGAACCAACCAGGGATTCCAAAGGAAAAAAGAATCAATCCAGCAACTAAAGACTGACCAAAAGCCACTGAAGCTCTGGTTACAACATATATGCTAACACTTTCTCCAGAACTACCTATTATTTTTTCAAATTTAGAAACATATTTTGGATATGCAGCATTCAATCTTCTTGGCAATGATTCCGCTTCAAGAACGATGAAAATTAAGAATATAAGCGTAGTTAAAACACCACTAGAAAAGCCAGTGATAGTACCAAGAAAACTTGTAGAATATGATTCAATTGAATCAATTCCGAAATTATCAGCAACTGATCGAAGTTCAATTGAATGACCAAAAATGGTAATACCTTCAAGCCAAGTAACTTTTTCATTGAATTGTTCTGTAAGTTCGGGGACACTTTCTGAAAATGATTGGAGATTTGAATAAAGTAGGACAGCTACGAAGAAAATCAGCCCTATTGTCAAAGAGACTAAAATTCCGTAAGCGATTAGTGGGTGTCCATAACGCTTCTCAAGCCATTTAGCTGCGGGGTTAATTAAGAAAAACAGTAATATTGCAACAATAAATGGTTGAATAACTGATTTCAAATGTATTAATGCTAGAACTAAAATTAGCAACAAAATCGCAATATTCGCGGCTGTACTAATTCTGACTCCATAGAATCTATCCACTTTTCCCATGTCTATCCCTCACGCTTTGCTATTATGATAAATTTTTCAACATTTCTTCAACCAATTGTTGTAAATTGTATTTAGATCTCCATCCCCATTCATCTCGTGAAAATGAATCATCAATAGATTCAGGCCAAGAATCAGCATATTTCTGTCTAATATCTGGTTGATAATCACAAATAAAATTAGGGATATTTTTTGTAATTTCCTCGCTCAATTCTTCAGCCGTAAATGATAGTCCAGCAATATTGTATCCGGCTTTCGCTGAACTAAGTGAATCTAACGGGGTGTCCATCAATTCAAGAGTTGCTCTGATAGCGTCATCCATGTACATCATGGGTAATTTTGTATCCGGTCTAACAAAGCAGGTGTATGAATTCGATTTAATAGCTTGATGAAAAATCTCAACTGCATAGTCTGTAGTACCTCCCCCTGGTGGCGCTTTCCATGAGATTAGACCAGGATAGCGAAGCCCACGTATATCTACTGAGTGAATTTCGGAATAATATTTGGCCATTACTTCTCCTGCAACTTTGGTCATTCCGTACATAGTTGTGGGATTGAGCGGAGCCTCTTGCGGCGCAATTGGTGGGCAATCAGGTCCAAAAACAGCAATAGAGGATGGACTGAAAACTCTCAAATCATGTTCTCTAGCAAGTTCGAGAACATTGGCTAAACCACCAAGATTTACTCTCTCACAAAGTTCAGGATTTTTTTCACCCGTTGCTGAAAGTATCGCAGCTAGATGATATATGGTGTCAACTGAATGTTCGATAATCAATCTCTCAAGTTCATTTTTATCCAAAACATCGACTATTGCAAATTTGCCGGATTCAATCACAGAATGGCCTTCTATTTCTCGTATGTCCGTAGCAATTACCGAATCAGAACCATCTCTTTGCCGTAATGCATTAACTAGTTCAGTTCCTATTTGACCAAGAGCTCCAGTGACAAGCACACATGAGTCCGCTTGCTCGGTCATTAGGGCACGCTGGGGAAGTCGATACTTGAAGATGCGTGGCAATACGATTCTTCTGATTTTGCTGCCTCAAACAGCCTCGTTCCCCTAGAATTGCGCTAATGTTGATATGCTATACCCAACGGGTCCATATCCCGTTGATTGCCATGAGGTATGTTGTTGTCAGCGGCGGAGTCCTTTCTGGATTAGGAAAAGGAGTGACTGCTAGTAGTATTGGAATGTTGCTTAAATCGCTTGGTTACAGAGTTACTGCAATCAAAATCGATCCATATCTAAACAGCGACGCTGGAACAATGAGTCCTTTCGAACATGGTGAGGTGTTTGTTTTAGATGATGGGGGGGAAGTGGATTTAGATCTTGGAAACTATGAGCGCTTTCTTGACATCACCCTTACTCGAGATAACAATTTGACAACAGGTAAGGTATATTCTAAGGTCATAGAAGCTGAGCGCCGTGGTGATTATTTGGGAAAAACCGTACAAGTAGTTCCACATATCACTGATGAAATTCAAGATTGGATTGAGAGAGTCGCTTCTATACCCGTGGATGGTAACGGTGATCAGCCAGATGTTTGTGTTGTTGAGTTGGGTGGTACTGTTGGTGACATTGAGAGTGCCCCATTCATCGAAGCTCTGCGACAGTTTCAGTTCCGTGTTGGAAAGGAGAACTTCGTTCTAGTTCATGTTAGCCTAGTCCCTGTTGTAGGTGTTGTTGGAGAGCAGAAGACAAAACCAACTCAGCACACAGTCAAAGAATTGAGGGCGGCGGGTCTCTCTCCAGATTTCCTAGTTTGTCGTTCTGAAGAACCATTGGAAGATGCTACTAAAGAGAAATTAGCGTTGTTTTGTCATGTGGACAAAACTCACGTTCTCAGCGCACATGATGTTTCTAACATTTACCGAGTGCCTATCTTACTTGAAGAGCAGAACACTACTCAAATGATTGTGGATAAACTGCAATTGGAAATGACAAAAGAACGCCCTCTGTTTGACTCTTGGAAGAAAATGGCAGACCATGTAGATTCTCTTGAGAAGGAAGTTACTATTGCTATGGTTGGCAAGTATACTGGCCTTTCAGATTCTTATCTAAGTGTCATTAAAGCATTACAACATTCTGCTTTCAAAGTAGGTGCAAAGATGAACATATGTTGGGTGGAGGCCGCATCTCTTGAACTAGAATCGAAAGAGAATGATTCGGAAATGTATGAAAAATCATGGGCAGATTTGCGTTCTGCAGATGGAATCTTAGTACCCGGAGGTTTTGGTAATAGGGGAATTGAGGGCAAAATACTCGCAGCTAATTTTGCTAGAGTGAATAACGTACCATATCTAGGAGTGTGTCTAGGATTACAAATTGCTGTCATAGAATTTGCTAGAAATGTCCTTGGTCTTGAAGGGGCTAATAGTACGGAGTTTGACGAGGATACCCCCCATCCAACAGTCATTTTCATGCCGGAAGGAAGCAGAACTCACATGGGTGGGACGATGCGTCTTGGAAGCCGTCAGACCAATATCCAAATTGAAGATTGTGCTGCCTTCAAATTGTACGATGGCGCCAGGGAAATCCATGAGAGACATCGTCATCGCTACGAGGTTAATCCAGACATGATTTCTCAACTAGAAGGTGCAGGCTTGCGCTTTGTAGGTAAAGATACAGAGGGACAACGAATGGAGATAATAGAATTAGAAGGCCACCCATATTTCTTTGGAACACAATATCATCCTGAATTCAAAAGTAGACCATCAAGACCAAGCCCTCCCTTTTTCGGTTTGGTTGAAGCGGCCTTTGCTAGAATTGAATAACTATTCTTGAGAGACTTTGATTAGGCGAGTTGTACGATAACCTTGCAACACTTTGAGAAATTTCTTTGCACGAAAATCATCGTCTAATGATGTATCTCCACTATCTATTCTCAGAGAGGTTAGTGTCAATAATTTGGCTGGTGTCGCTATACCAAGAACGCCATCAATCCCAACAAGTCTAATTACAGAGGGGGAAATTTGTAGATTTCCTCTTCCTATCAGAAATCCTTGGCCACCCATGGGGGATAGCAGTATCATAGATTCACCATCGTGAGAAGAGAGGTTTTCGATTAGTACAGATTCATTGGTATCTTCTACTATGATTTTCCCACCTTTAACAATATCAATTCCGAGTGCTGTTTTCTCAATTCCCAAGTGCTTTGCCATGCGTCGAAGAGTACCGCCTGAACCCCAAACAATCATCAAATTGGGTTTTTCTTTCATCATTTCTCCAACATGATCTGCAATGCCTTCAATGATTTCCGATTCATCACTGGCCTCAACACGTTGCTTCGCACCTTGCATCCAGCGAGGAGCTGCTGGAGTCATTGCTTCAGCAAATAATCTCACTTTCCATTCCCCCCTTAGGTAGGCTTCTTCATCAAGGTCCATCACTTCGGTGTTGGCTACCAATAAATCACCATTTAACCAAGCATGTAGAACCTCTGCTGCAGCACTAGGCGTGGCTGCAAAACATCCGCTATGCATTTTTACTCCACTGGGCACTCCTATCAATGGTAGGTCCTCTCTACTCATTTCCTGTAGAATAGAAATGATATCTCTTGTAGTTCCATCACCGCCTGCGTATAGAAGTAAATCGATACCTCTCTCAACCATACCTCTAACAGCTAGTTTTGTGTCATCAGCGTTGCTAGGTTCAGCGCCGGAAATATTGGAAACCCCCTCGATATCTTCTGGAATCCAAACTTCCCCCATTCTACCTTCACAAGCGAGAAACTCCAAATTTTCTGCTCCAAGTTCCATCAACCTCTGGAGTGTTTGGCGCATTCTTGGACCTGAACGGTCTTCAGCTCCAGCACTGCGTGCTTGTTCTGCTCGTCCATCACTTCCCTTGAATCCGAGCTTACCGCCTAGTCCAGCATCTGGATTTACAAGTAGCCCGACCAAGGTCATAGAATGGGCGAAGAGACATCTATTCATCAAGGCTATTGAGTAACTTTGGTGCTAGACATTCGGCCAACGCATTCAAGACTTCATCCATTGTGCGAGGTACGGCGTGCGTCATGACTAGTGATGGTAAAAACTCAGGAAAGACCGTTGAGGACGTCTTTAAGTCGGGTATGGATGACATGATTCGCGCCCGCGAAGAAATGGAGGCTGTAGCGCCGAAAATTGAAACTACAGATGTGATAGAATCTGTACAGCCTGCAAGCACAGATCCCTTTCAATCTCCAGCTCCTTCAGGCCCCCCTATGATGGATGTGGCCCCAACCGGCCCTCCAATGCCTGAGCCAGCACCAGAACCCACACCCGACCCTCTTCTAACTCCCCCAACTCCTTCAGGCCCACCAATGCCTGAGGTGGCTCCAGAGCCAGCACCCGAACCTCAACCAACTTCTCCAATGCCCTCTGGACCTCCGATGGGTGGTCCTGGTGGAATGCCTCCGATGGGTGGTCCTGGCGGAATGCCACCAAGTGGTCCCGATCTAGTACCTCAAACAGGCCCCCCAGCTGAACCAGTTGAGTCTGCGGCTCCTTCTAGTCCCCCAAGTGAAGTTCCAAATATGTCTGTTGATTCATCTGCAATGCCGCCATTAGGCACCTCTAATGTTGCTCCTTCAGATGTGGCGCCTACTATTGAGCCTCAGGTAGAAGCCCCCCCTCAAGTCACAAAATCACCCAAACCAAAAGTGGATAATTTCGATGATTGGGAATCTCATTTCGATAATGAGTGGGAAGGTGGAGCTGCAGTATATGAGGGGGAGAATAAACCTCCTGAGCCAGAAGAAAAGTTTGACGAAGTAGCATGGGATCCTAATGCTGCACCAATCAAAACAATCCCCAAGTTACCTACTAAATCTGCAATGAATAAGATGAAGAAAGGGGAATTGGTGGAATTAGCTGAGGCAAGAGAGATATCGTCAGAAGGAACCAAAGATCAAATTATTCAGCGTCTTCTGTCTCCTGATGGCACCTTAGAAGAAACTCCACAAGAAATCCCTGTGGAGGAATTACAGCCTGAACCTGTCGAGGAGATACCATTAGAGGAACCAGAATTGGAACCAGAATTATCAATTTCAGAAGAAACCCCCTCGGAAGAACAAATTGATTCTCCAAGTTCTGCAGAGCCTCAAACTGATGAAGTCGATTTGATGTCTCTAGCGGGCTCTCTATCAGAAGTGGAAGAATCAAATGAGGAGGAACCAGTGGATGAAGAACCAGCACCTGCGCCGCCTTCAGGCCCTCCACCAGGTGGTCCCGGTCCAATGCCTCCTTCCGGTCCTCCAAAAGATGAATGAACGGTTCTTTTGGTATGGTCTGTTTTGCATTTGAAGATTTTAGATAAATCGTTTGTTTGCTACATAGCAACGCTTGAGTTGCGTCGTTTTGATATGGATAACCCAGTCCCATCACATATAGGGCGTTCCGATGTCGATGGTAGAAGTATCACTCCCTGATGGTACAATCCATGAAATTGCATCAGGTGTCTCTGCGGGGGATGTCATCAAAGATGCATTCGGTAGAGGCGCAGTTGCTGCAGTGATAAATGGTCAGCAATGTGACTTATCTACACCCATTGAAGAGTCATGCCATCTTGAACAGATTCATTCTGAGAGTGATGATGGTTTGTATGTCTTACGTCATTCATGCGCCCATCTACTTGCTCAGGCAGTTACAGAGTTACATCCAAACGCAAAACCAACCATCGGGCCTCCAATTGAACATGGTTTTTACTACGATTTTGAGATGGCCCCTCTTTCAGAAGAAGATTTGAGAGAAATTGAAAAGAAGATGAAATATTTTGTTAAGCAAAATCTTCAAATCAGCCGTGAGGAGCATGATGGAACCACCCTTAGAGAAATGTTTGCTAATAATAAATTCAAAATTGAAATTATGGATGACAAATTAGAGGATGGCGCAGGATCAAGCGTCTATCGTCAGGGTGATTTCGTAGATCTATGCCGTGGGCCACATGTTCCGTCAACATCTTATCTCCGTCATTTCAAATTAACTTCAACTTCTACTGCTTACTGGCGGGCCGACTCCAATCGAGAACACCTTGTCAGGATCTATGGGATGTGTTATGCTACCAAACAGGATCTTCAAGCACGTGAGACTCTGTTGAGAGAGGCATCATTGAGAGATCATAGGAAATTAGGCAAAGATTTGCAACTTTTCCATATTGATGAGATGGTTGGCCAAGGATTGGTTCTTTGGACACCAAGAGGGAGCGTGGTTCGTCAAGAGTTGCAGGACTTCATCGGAGGGCACTTGAGAAGACAGGGATATAATCAGGTATTCACTCCACATATAGGTAAATTAGATCTTTATCGAACATCGGGCCACTTCCCTTACTACCAAGACAGCCAGTATCCCCCTCTTGTTGAGCGCGATTTGATGTCAAAACTTGCGGATGATGGTTGTAGTTGTTCTGAACTTGCAAATTTGATGGAAGAAGGAGAGATAGACGGTTATTTACTCAAACCAATGAATTGCCCTCATCATATTCGCATTTACAATTCCCAACCACGTTCATACCGTGATTTACCAATTAGGCTAGCTGAGTTTGGAACCGTTTATCGTTGGGAACAATCAGGTGAAATTTCAGGAATGACTCGCGTTCGCGGTTTTACTCAAGACGATGCTCACCTCTTTGTGACTGAAGATCAGATTGCCGAAGAAGTCCTTGGTTGCATAGAGCTAGTGCAAGTCATCTTTGGTGTTCTAGGGATGGAGGATTATCGCGTGAGAGTGGGATTGCGTGGCACAGATTCTTCCAAATATGTTGGAGACAGTGATAAATGGGACAAAGCAGAGAAAGCCTGTCGCTCTGCTGCGGCAAGTCTAGGAGTCTCATTTACTGAAGAGGAAGGAGAGGCAGCTTTCTATGGCCCCAAAATCGACTTTGTTGTTCGAGATGTTTTGGGAAGGGAGTGGCAGTTAGGAACAGTTCAGGTCGATTACAATTTACCAGAGCGTTTTGATCTTGAATATGTAGGTGCAGATGGGGAGAAACATCGACCAGTAGTTATTCATCGAGCTCCATTCGGCAGTATGGAGAGATTTTGTGGAGTTTTAATAGAGCACTTTGCAGGAAAATTCCCCACTTGGCTTTCACCCACACAAGTGCACATTCTAACCATTTCTGAGAAGCACATTGACTATGCAAATGAAGTTGGTGAGAAATTGAAAATGGCTGGTGTAAGGATTGAAATCGATGATAGTGACAACACAATAGGTAAGAAGATTCGAACACATAGAAAGATGCAACCAGCATATATGTTAGTAATAGGGGATGAAGAGATATCTTCCAGTACGGTTAGCATTAGGAACCGTGCTGGGGAACAAGTACAAGGCGTTCAATTTGATGACTTCATGGACAACTTATTATCAGAGATTTCAACACGTTCATCTGAACAAAATTTGGTCAATTAGAGATGAGATGCCATATTGATTCTAGGTGTTGGTTTCAAAATTTTGATTTGAAAAATGTAAAGAGTATGGGCTATTCCCATGTGAATGAGATTCATATGAGGGGCCGCGCATTTTTTCTTGTAACCCTCATGGTCCTGATGGTTCAGACCGCCTATGTTCTGGGGGTCCCAAGCGCTGAATCCACCATTAACAGCGAATCAGAAAACGCATTTTCTGGCAATTCAACAGCTCCACTCCACGTTCTGGTCAACAACACTGAGATGGATCCCATTTCATTCACCGCACCTTGGACATCCAACAATAGCAACAACTCCGGTTCTGGAGGTGGTAGTGGTATGACTTCAGGCGTGCCTGTTGGGATATTGCAGGGAAGAGAATACCAAAATATGGAACATGTCATCGATAGTAATGACAAGCATCACTTGATTCACTACAGATATTAT
>CAYNXD010000072.1:0-9902 GCA_964401115.1 uncultured Candidatus Poseidoniales archaeon
TGCTGCTAAACATGACCGAATAATCGAACCTATTCTATCCGTTTGGGATAGTCACCATCTAAGGGTTAGTGCGCGAGTTAAGCGCTCACTTGATGGTGCTAGCGTTGTCGAAGAAAATCTAGGTTGGAGAATTGCCGAACCAAGCAAAGAAGAAGCTGGTGATGAATTTGGTTGTGGCCACATTCTAGTTCCTTTGAGTACCACCATTAATCCTAATGATAAACGAATTTCGGGTCCTTTATGGATTGGGAAAATAGGTGATGAAGAAGTAATGAGTTCTATGACTGAAGAACAAGCAATTTCTCTATGTGCTCCGACAGAAGAGTTAGTGGATGATGCTAGTGAGTTACGACTTAGAATAAGATCTATTGAAAGAGCAGTCCGCCACATAGCCAGAGAAGGAAAAGTGATTCATTCTAGTAATCTGATTGTAGTGGATGACTTGGCTTCAAGGCTAAAATTGCCTGCACCACCATCACCCACAAAATTATCTGTAAAACTAACTAAAATGGGCCATTCCGCAGAGGTTGCTGCTTATGGGAAACCTGCAATCCGTACCGATGCGCCATGGAATGATATTGTAGGTGTGGTTATTGATGGGTAGGTGTATCTAGTGGATGAAGCCCGTGAGAGGATACTTGCAATGTCTGAGGCTGCCTCGGAAATTGGAAAACCACTATCTTGGTTTGAAGAACTCTACTCGTTAGCTCAACGAAACGATGTGTGGATTCCTTGGTCGGATGGACACCCCAATCCACTGGTTGCCGAATGGGTGGTTGCAAGAAAGACTAGGGGCACAGCGTTAGTGGTAGGTTGTGGCCTAGGTGAAGATGCTGCTTTTCTTGAACAAAGAGGGTGGTCGGTTACAGCGTTCGACTTATCTCCTACAGCAGTAGAATGGGCTAAAGAACAAAACCCCAACTCAAATATCGTCTGGCAAACTGCTGACCTCTTGGACTTGCCAAATGAATGGATAGGGTCATTTGACCTAGTACTGGAAGTTCACATTTTACAGGCTATGCCAGAGTCTGTTCGAACACTTGCTGCCCCTAAACTATCTCCCTTAGTAGCCCCAGGGGGTAGTCTAGTCAGTATAGGCCGATACCAAACGAATCAAGAGATAGAAGAGGGGCCGCCTTGGCCATTATCACGAATGTTCATTGAAAGTATTGGAGGGGATTTGGAGTTAGATGATTTACACATTACCTCTCTAGTTGGTGATGAACCTGAAGTAAATCGATACAGAGCGGTTTGGAATGCTTGAGAATTGTTTGATTAACCACCAATATGTGACATTTCGATTGGAAGACGAATGCGATTGACTTCGTCGCGTAATTCAGAGTACCTGTCTAAACGACCTTCCCACACAAATTGAATCTGTTCTTGTAATTCGTTAGCATTTGCCCCTGAACGAATATACGACTTTATATCAAAACCAGAATCTGCGAAAAGACATGTGTAAAACTTCCCTTCGGAAGAAATTCTACCCCTCGTACAATCTCCGCAAAAAGGATTTGAAATTGATGTGATTATTCCAACCTTGTCACCATCTGGAGTCTCCCATAATTTTGCAACTTGGCTTGAATTATCATTAACAACAGGCTGTAAATCGTATTCTGTACTTAGAATCTCAATTATTTCTTCTGCTGTAACGACTTCTTCTCTTTGCCACCCATTTGATGTACCAACATCCATGTATTCAATGAATCGAACAATTACTCCACTACCTCGAAAATGATTGAATAATTCCAAAATTGAATGTTCATTTACTCCCTTTCTAACAACTGTATTGATTTTTATCTGACCTAGCCCAAATGATATCGCTGCATCAATTCCAGCCAATACATCACTTACTTTTGTATCAGTATCAGTCATCATCTGAAATGTCTCGTCATCAAGTGCGTCTAAACTAATTGTTACCCTGTCCAATCCAGCAATAGCAAGATCTTCAGCAAATTTCTCTAACAAAATTCCATTTGTAGTTAATGCAACTTCGACATCATGTTTTGATAACATTTCTACTAATTTAGGAAAATCACGACGTAATAGTGGTTCGCCGCCTGTAAGACGTATTTTTTCAATCCCTAGTGGTAATATAGATTCTACGAATCTATCAATCTCTTCAAACGATAGTAACTCCTCACGCGCTATGTATGAATAATCCGA
The DNA here is from genome assembly GCA_964401115.1 of uncultured Candidatus Poseidoniales archaeon. Taxonomy (GTDB): domain Archaea; phylum Thermoplasmatota; class Poseidoniia; order Poseidoniales; family Thalassarchaeaceae; genus MGIIb-Q1. Next base: position 2,167 of record CAYNXD010000072.1, read on the forward strand.
ACCAAACACCTCACGTGGCATACAATATGTACAGCGACAATTACAACGGTCAATGACTGAAATTCGCAAATCACGCAACTTCCGGCCAAGAGCGTCTCTAACCACGGAACCCTGTTATCACTCCAATACTGAAAAGGTTGTTACGGTGGTAGTTGTGAATGGTATACAAAGGTCAGACCCTGCATAAGTTGGGGGGGGTCCCTTAATCTGGTTATATCTAATGCGATACAAGAAGATAGACATGGGAACAGAAACCATAAACAGATTGAACGGAAGAAAGAGTCTGAGCGCTCTGCTAATCGCTCTGGCGATGTTGGTAGTAGTTACTGCCGGATCTGCTAGTGCTGAAACAGCTAACGTGCAGGCTTTTGAGAATGAAAAATTGACCTTGGAGGTCATCAAGCAGGTTGAGGAGGATTATGCGATTAGTGAGGAAATGCGTTCTGATGAACTGTTAGACTCTAGTGGCTTCAATCTCGATGATGCTGAAGATATGGACCAAGATGGGAATAACGTTGTTGTTCTTGTTTGGACAGATGGCGAAGTTGCTTGGGTTGTCGTTGTTGTAATTAATGACGATGGATCCTACGACATCAACAAAATCGGACGCATGAGTGTTGAAGATTTAAGGGAAAGACTAGCTAACTTCGATGGGCGAGTAATCATCCATTACATTGGCGATGAGTCCGACCCCCAACCCCTGTGCGCACACGGATACCTAGCTGCACGTTGGTCATTACTTGATGATGTGACAAGTGCTGCGGATGGACAATTCCAGGGCGTATGGATGGACGATGAAGGCTACATTGGAGGTAATATCTCTGGATTCTTTGCAGATGGTGAATTTAGAGGAGTTGCTACAAACCTAGATGATGAAAATGTTGGTCGCCTGAAAGGGACATATGCAAATGGCCTATACCGTGGTGTATGGGAGTCAATGGATGGTGACCACACTGGAGTTCTAGGTGGTAAATACAGAGCTACAGCGGATGAACAAGGTGTCATGAAAGGAAAGTGGAAGGAAAACTGTGATGATGGGGTTAGTATCCTACCTGTACCAGCAGACCCTACACACATCGATGGTAGAGATAATGTAACTGGATTGGACGATTCTAGCGATAGAGTGAAGCCACTTCCAAAACCAATGCCTTTACCAGATAATGAGCCTGTAAAGCCAAAGCCAAAACCAACAGACTCTGGCCTAGAGAAGATACAGAAAGATGCGGATGATCTCTTGGAAACAAAAATCATTGAAACAGATGGTGGAGTATCTGTAGATGTAGGTGATGCTGCAGCTGGTGGAGCAATCTCATCAATCCCAATGTTGGGACTTGGTTTGCTACGCCGCCGATTCCTGCTATAGTAGGATGATTGCAATTACGCTAAAAGCGTAAATTAAAACGATGCGGCGGGGGAGCCCTATTCAGGAGGGCTTCCCCGTTGCTCACTTTTACAGACATCGCTAAAGAAAAACTCGATGAGTTTGCGGCTGGTTCAGACATCGAATCTTTAGCATTAAAAATCGCAATTATTGGAAGAGGAGAAAAGGGCTTCCAATATGATCTTCAATTAATCCCAAGCGAAGATGCCGAAGATGGAGATGAAATCTTTGAAGTCGATGGTTGGACAGTAATTATAGCCGAAAAAAGTATTCCATACATGAATGATGTAACTCTTGGATTCAAGGAATCACTAATGGGTGGTGGTTTTCACTTTGAAAATCCCAATCCAATTTGGGAGGATGATATTTCCCTTAGAGTTCAAGAAGTAATAGACTCAGAGGTTAATCCAGCAGTTGCAGCTCATGGGGGAAAAGTAACACTCGTTGATGTGCGGGATGGAGAGGTCTTGATATCATTTGGTGGTGGATGCCAAGGTTGCGCTGTTGTAGATGTAACTCTAAAACAAGGAGTTGAGAAGATTATGAAAGAGAAAATTCCTGAGATTACGGCAATTACAGATATCACTGACCATGATAGTGGGAAAAATCCGTTCTACTGAGGCCCTGCGCAGACCGCAGGTGTTGATTTGGGTATATATTTAGCCATTTAATCACCTCATTGATTTAATATCAGAATTAACCCAGAACCAGACCCATTCGCATTCTAGGCATGGCAATACATAGTCACCATCTTCCATTAAATATATTGGGCGGTGAAGCGGAATATGACTATTGCAACTAGGGCAATTGTTTATTCTCTCCTCATTGGATACCATTGAACTATTGAACATCATCAACACATTTACTCTTTTACCCAAAGGCGAAGTTAGAACAGCATCGACAATTTCAATGAATATTCCATCTGGTAAATATACAATCCCTTCATCATTTACATCGCATGGTCTAGGCGCTACATCAACAATCTCTCTTCCTCTTTCATCAAATTCTTTCATTTTCATCAATCCATACACATAGGAGTGGCCGAGATATATAAACTAACTAAATGGATAGGTACCGATGAGACATATAAACTAACTAAATCCAAGGGGCAAGTTTGGAAGTGAAAATCAGAGCATGAAATAATCGAAGTGGATATTCGTAAGGGTTTATCCGATAACCCATTGAAACGGGCCCTGAATTTCAAAGGGCTGAGCAAACTGTGCAGAGGGTTATCGTAGTGACTACCCTCTGATTAGATTAGTAATTCGGATCCCATTGCTTGTATTTGGTCATGCATTCGGAGAATTCTTCGGATTCTAGATTTGCTGCTAACCATTGATGCACATTAGGCCAATTCTGCCCATCAAACCACTCACGATTATGATTAGCGAACTGTCTAATGAATGGGAAAATCGCATCACTGAGATTACCGACAGGAATATCTCGCTCAAGCGATTCTATGAATTTACATGCTGCTGCTCTTTGTTCCAATTCATCTATGTCATCGTAGCGATTTGGATATTTATAGCGATCTAGATGAAATTTGAATTCGACATCGTTGCGTCTTACCCACTCTCTCTCATTTTTCGTTAAATCCCACGAGCGCACATGCTCCATTATCTCTAAGCTCTCTTCGATGACCGTTCCATCGGGTAAGAGTAAAACAGGAACTGTTCCTTTTGGTGAGATTTTCATCATATGGGTTGGTCGATCTCGCAAGATGACCTCTCTGTGCTCTACTCGGAATCCAGAACGAATTATGGACATGCGAGCGCGCATGGCGTATGGACATCGCCTAAAGGAATACAGAATAGGTAGGGCCATGCCCCATCCTCTAAGTCATTGTCTAATAAAGGTAAATCACTAGAATTGATGCACCTCATAGGGCACCCATTGATTAGAATTAAATCCAAACATCGTTGGATGCGGTCAGGTCACCATCGGTATTCCCTGTATTCACAATTCCGCGAGGCTCGATTATCATCACTTTACACTCTTTTTCGGCATACGGCTTGTGCTCGACCCCTTTCGGAACCACGTACATCTCGCCCTCACTTAACTCGACTGTCTTGTCTTCGAACTCGATGCTCATCTCACCCTCGATAACGATGAATGCCTCATCAGTATCTGCGTGGTTGTGCCAAACAAAATCTCCCTTAATCTTGACCAATTTGAACTGGTAGTCATTTATCTCGGCGATGACCTTGGGAGACCAATGATCCGAAAACAGAGACAATTTCTCTTTGAGATTGATTTTTGACATAATACTCACCTACATGCACAAGGGGATTGGTTTTCAACTATTTCTTGGTAACGGAGCTATTTTTCAAACATTATTTTATGCCAAATTCAAATCGAAAATAGGCTGCAAATAACAACGCAATAATGGGTAAATAGGTCCCAAATCCAGGAATAAATAGGAATTTATCTACTATATCTCCTTCATTCAATTGGGCTTCTTGTATCGTGAATTGATCCCCTATTGTTCCATCTATTCTGTGATGTGTGAAAGACAACTCACGATTCTCTCCGTCATACACTAATCTTGTCCAGCCATAGCTATTGTTCTCGCGATAAGCACTCCATTCTGGTTGAGGTTCATCTAATTCCTCGTATGCTGAACGACCTGCTATACCAATTACCAAATGAATGGGTGCATGGCCTCTAGAAAAACGGTTATCAATTCCTGAATTAACTACTGATTCTCCTGAAACGGGCCAAGTTCGTTCGTAGAAATGATCATGTCCTGCAATTACCAAATCAACCCCTTGTTCCACGTATAATGTCTCTAGAGCCTGTCTTAACTCGACTTCAGAGCCATGGTAACTGTTACTGGAATACATCGGTTTGTGCCCATAAACAACAACAAAGGGTGTTTGTTCGCGATTCACAGAGGAAAGATCCTGTTCAAGCCATGAATACTGAGCACTGCTAGGGGTGTAATCGTGCTCAGTAGACATGAAAATCATATGAACACCAGGGACATTGCGACTATACCAGAATATCTCCGATTCTATTTGCCCATCAGAATCGAAACGGTGCTCATAGGGGGTGAATTCGTATCCTGGTTCATTTTCATGATTTCCTACTGCAGTTACCCAAGGAATTTGGGTCATACTTGCCTCTTGATTATCAAACCAATCATCCCAAGCTGATTGTTCCCCATCTGCATAAGAAATGTCTCCTGAAATCGTTACCATTTGTGCTGCACTATCTGCAATTATTCCTTCAGTCACATCAATCGCTTCTGATGAATCGCCGTGATCTGCAATAGAAATCCATTCAAAGTGATTCTCTTCTAAATCAATTGGTGTAAACTTGTATTCTTGTGACCATGTGTTTCCATCTCCAACGCGGTAAGTGACTTCTTCGCCTGGAGTTAAATCAGCCATACTAGCCATATGAAATGCCATGTCGTGATTATAACAATATGAATCGCCGTTTGCACTTTGTCCATTCCATTCGACAACAGCATTACCTCTTCCTGTAGTAGCCCACATAACTACCACTTCAGATGGGTCGTCAGTCATTTGCAGATGTATTTGGCTTGGTTCATTACTACCCACTAATGTCCCTGGGCATTCTTGCAGCACTTCACCAAAACTTTGGGCCGAAGTTAATGGTGCCAGTAGAAGAACGATTAGCATTGGTAATAGCATTCGCACTGACATTAAAAAATGACAAAGCCACTAGTTATTTGTGCTTATCTAACCATAAATTAAGAGGATAATAATTTCAAACGATGATAGATGGCATCTATCACGCTTCGGTCATTAAATAGAGGGGGTTAGGCCGAACAACCGGAGAGAAAGAAATTGAACGTCAGTTTTTACGACCTAGGTATCGACCCCGCCCTAGTCCATGCATTAAGCAGACAGGGTATCTCTGAACCCTTTGAAGTTCAGCGAGAATCAATCCCAGATGCAATGCTTGGGCGTGACATCTGTTGTCGAGCACCTACTGGTTCAGGCAAAACACTAGCCTTTGGCCTTCCATTAATTTCACGGACTGAAATTGCAAAAATTGAGTTACCGACCGCCCTAATTCTTACCCCTACCCGGGAACTAGCGGAACAGATTACCAAAGTCATGAAACCTCTAGCAGAGGTTTTCGAACTTGAGGTGTTATCAGTATATGGAGGGGTTCCCTATTCCAAACAGCGGAGGGCACTTTCTCGTGGAGTGGATATTTTAGTCGCTTGCCCTGGGCGTCTGATTGACCTTCTAGAGAATGATGCGCTGAGCCTTGAGCATACTCAAACTGTTGTAATAGATGAGGCAGATCGAATGGCTGACATGGGATTCTTAGAACCTGTTTGTAAAATTCTTAACCAATGTGCTGAAGAACGGCAAACCATTCTATTCAGCGCAACTTTAGATGACGATGTTGCTGATTTGGTTGAGAAATACCAATATAATCCAATAACAATTGAGATTGGCCCAAAAGAAGTAAGTATGGAAAGTATGAATCACTTTTTCTGGCTAACAAAGAGCGATATGAAATCAAATATAACAGCAGAATCAATTCGTAAATGTGGCCGTACTATCGTATTTTGTAGAACCCGCCTAGGAGTCGAAAGAGTTGGCTCAGAACTTGAACGCGAGGGCATAGGTGTTGCCATCCTACACGGGGGGATGGATCAGCGTCAGCGAAATCGAGCGATGAGAGATTTTACCCGCGGGGAATATTTGGCTCTGATTGCTACAGATGTTGCTGCACGTGGAATTGATATTGAAGGAATAAACTCTGTAATTCACTATGACCCTGCGGAAAACGGCAAGTCCTACAAGCATCGAAGTGGAAGGACGGCTCGGGCTGGGGCAACTGGGACTGTTATTAGTATGGTACAACATCCTCAGAAAAAATTGTGTAGTAGAATTCAAAAAGAGGCGGGAATTAAAATTGCTTTCAGACCACCAGATTTCAAAGAGTTACCTGAATATGATGTCAAGTTTATACCGGGACCACGTGGGAAAAAAGAGACTCGAAAGGGTAAGCGGGGGTATCGGGGTAAGAGACCTTACAATAAAAAATTCAACAATCGGGGAAGAAAATCTAGAGGAAATAAGAATGGAGGGGGGAAACCACGCGTCAAAAAAGATGGTGGGTCTCGCCATGACCGACAGCCACGAAGTGGAAGACGAAAAAATAAGAAATCTAGTAGAGGAAGTGGTGGGCGTGGTGGTTATTCGCGCAGGAATAGAAATTGAGCCAACGACATATTTGTGAATTATGAACTATTAACGAAGATTAGATTAATGAAAAATTGGTAAATCAAGAACCAAATAAACATAATTCCCAACAGAGGAGCTAATGGTGGGTCTTCACCAAAAATAAATGTGTAAATCATAAGACATGCAGCCATTCCAGCCAAAAAGAAAATTCTGTATATTATTTGAACACCTATTCTTTTACTAGTTGCAATCTCCTTCCAGCCGTTAAACCCGAACCATTTTTGGATGAATCCCATGATTGTTCGGATGTAGTGCCTTTACTTCTGCTTTAGTATAATTATTAACAATAATTAATAGTTGAATTATTATGGAAGTGCTATGGAAGAAACAAGTGTTGGCACATCTGACAAAGACTGGATGACTACTTTGCTGCTATCAATCCTATTGGGTGGCTTAGGTGTAGATCGATTTTACGCCGGACATATTGGCCTAGGTGTGTTAAAACTCCTAACAGCTGGTGGTTGCGGAATATGGTGGTTAGTGGACCTAATCATGGTAATTACTGGCAAGTTCAAAGATGGCGAAGGTAATATCATCGCAAAGTCTTGAAGATGATCGATTCATTACCTCCATCTGTTGCGGAACTACGTAGTTATCGAGCGCTGCGAGAGGTTGGAAACTAGACTTGCACGTGAGTGATCGAATGCAATCGTGTTTGGCATCTAACCTTGACTAGGATTTACGTCATCAAACGACTGTCCTATTCTGAATTCATCGTAATATATTGAATTATTATGGGCTTTCTATGGAAGAAACAAGTGTTGGCACTTCTGACAAAGACTGGATGACTACTTTGCTGCTATCAATCCTATTGGGTGGCTTGGGTGTAGATCGATTTTATGCTGGACATATTGGACTAGGAGTGTTAAAACTCCTAACAGCTGGTGGTTGCGGAATATGGTGGTTAGTGGACCTAATAATGGTAATTACTGGCAAGTTCAAGGATGGCGAAGGTAACATCATCGCAAAGGCTTGAAGATAATCTCACTCTAAACAAATTAGAATGCACATTCAGTTGGAAGAGAAAACCAACGCTTACGTCTTTTGGCGACAAAGCGGTAAATTAAATCTCGAATTGGTAATGGTGTCAACCAAGAAAAAGGGAACAAAACCTTCCACCA
>CAYNXD010000073.1:0-62810 GCA_964401115.1 uncultured Candidatus Poseidoniales archaeon
CAACTGGAATTGGTAGAGTTCTCCTCCCCCTATCCGTGCTCCCTGAAGGTTTATCCTCAAAAGTAGAATTGCTAGTTTTAGATGGCGTTGATTGTAGAACCTTAGATGATATAGGGATTAAAATTGATAATGTAATAGAAAAAACTAGTTCCGGATTCGTAATTGATGGCGTTGAAATAGCAATTTCAAAATCATTGCAATCGAGAATTCTGGTACGCGAAATTGATGATTGAAAAAGAACGATTTGATATGGGATTGATTGTTCCGCCTGCATATGGCGGATTCTGAATCTGAGGATGACCCAGAAGGCGATGAGGTCAAAGAACGCCTTCAAAATATGGAGTCGAGGATGCGGAAATTGTCAGAACAGCGCCGTTCTCACAATGAATCTGCGAGAGCTCATGCAGACCAGAGGGATGCTATTCAGAAACAGTATTCCGAGCTTCGTGAAGAAATCAAAGAAATACTTGAATCACAGAAAGAAGTTAGAAAAAAGGCAAAAATTCACCAGGCTAGAAGAGATGCCATTCAAGAACAATTGAGAAATCTTTTTTCACGTTCAAAATCATCTAACTCTGGCCGTGGCAAATCTGTAATTCTACAGTTATCTGAGAAGAGCGCAGAAGTAGAAAAATTGGAAGAGAGATTAGTGATTGATGGCACACTGACATTGGATAAGGAAAATAGGTTACACAAGAAATTAAAGTCATTAAAATCCGAAATCAAGCAACTAGAACCACTAGTTGAAGAGGAGATGAGAATAAAAATTGATATTGATGATCTAGAAGGCTCAATAGATCATCTAAAATTAGAAGCAGATGATGAACACAAACAGATGCTAGCTCTAAATGAAGAAGCCGACAAAATTTGGGAGGGGATAAAACTGAAGTTTGAAGAGCGTGATTTTCTAAAGGCAGAAGGTGATAGGTTGCATTCCCTTTTCTCTAAATGTAGAGAAGATGCAGATTCTGTTCATTCACAAATAGAAGAACTAAGGGGGCAAGTCACCGAGGTCAGGAACGAGTTGAAGGCTTTGAGAGAGGAGAGAAAGTCATGGATTTCTATTCACAATAAATCTGTTGAGGAATCTACTAGCAATCCAAAGGATGATGCAGAATTAGCAGACAGCCTCGTTTCTAAATTGATGGGTTCGGGAGAACTTTCTCTAGGGGGCACAGGTGGTAATAAACCACAAAAAGAGGCAAAGTCATCTAGAAGAAAAGGAAGGAGAACTAGTGCCCCAAGGAGGGGTAATAAGGGCCGTTCTAAGAAGAACGATTAATCCTATTTACCAATTTCAAATCAGGGCCCGTAATAATCACCACGCGCTGTAATGGTTCCCAATCCTGACAGGGGCCCATTATTCTAAAATAGTCTATTCAAAGGGCGGCGTTTAATGACAGAAGACTCCTCCTCACCTCATCGTTCATACGACCGTCAATGGGATGAAATTGAGGAAATGCTTGAATTGGCAGAATCTCGCGGTTTGGAGTGGCAAAACTGGTTTGAAGAATGCAGAGAAAATGGAGATAGGGAAGGCATGAAAGAAGCAGCTAGGAATTTTAAGGCTCTTGACGGGGTAATCAAGTGCTTGAAGTGGGTTTTAGGGGAAGAAGGAATTGATCACCCACTGGAATGAAAAATACAATTTTTATTAAAAAACATTTTTTCCTACCTTACTAACATTGATGAGAGGCACCCCGGTCGTGAGGTTCGTTAACATGGCTCTCGACCTAAATGAAATGCGGCACGGAACCGAACTGCTAAAGCGCGGATTCGCAAAAATGCAGGAAGGGGGTGTAATCATGGATGTAGTTACTCCAGAACAGGCCCATGTTGCAGAAGATGCGGGTGCGACTGCCGTAATGGCACTTGAGAGGGTACCTGCCGATATCCGAGCAATGGGTGGTGTTGCAAGAATGAGCCACCCCTCTCTTATTCAAGGAATAATAGATACGACTTCAATTCCTGTGATGGCAAAAGCAAGAATAGGACATTCTGAAGAAGCTAGGGTCCTAGCTGCATTGGGCGTAGACATGGTTGATGAATCAGAGGTTCTAACTCCTGCGGACCCGTTTTATCACATACCCAAGAACGATTTTACCATTCCATTCGTATGTGGTTGCACGAATTTGGGGGAGGCTGTTAGAAGAATTCACGAGGGCGCTGCAATGATTCGGACTAAGGGAGAGGCAGTGACTGGTAATGTCGTAAGTGCAGTAAAGCACGCCCATTTAGTGTCTCAAGAAATAAATTGGTTACAGAATTGTGGGGAGGAAGACCATTCTTTTGCTGTTGAGCAAATAGTTGAAGGATTCCTTAAACTAGAGTATGAGAGTGAATTGGGTGTTGAATTGCAAAATACTCCATTTGGCACTATCAAGGAATGTATTGATGGGGTAGAGGAGATTCTTGCTGAAGTTAAAAAATTAGGAAGATTGCCGGTTGTAACATTTTCCGCAGGCGGAATTGCTACTCCTACTGATGCAGCATTGATGATGAAGCAAGGGATGGATGGTATTTTCGTTGGTTCTGGAATTTTCAAGTCAGAGGATCCAGAAACCACTGCTAGTGCGATTGTATATGCCACACATCACTTCGATGATGCATACAAGATTGCCGAAGCATCATCAATGATGCTTTCACCTATGCCGGGTCTTGAAATTGAAAGCCTAGATGTTCGGATGGAAGAACGAGGGCATTAATCAAGAAAATTCAGCCAAGCACTGGAGAGTCGCCCTCGGCTACAGGTAAGTCTGGGGATTCCTTTTCGTTGCGTTCAATCCATTCATTCTCTTCCTCAGGGACATCGAATTCATCAAAAATAGCATCTACGGGGCACTCAGTAATGCAAGCCCCACAATCTATACATTCATCAGGGTCGATTACCAAATATGTCGGCGCTTCTCTAAACGCTTCAACAGGGCAAACTGCTACACATTCCTGATATTTCATATCCACACATGGCGATGTAACTACGTGAGTCATGGCTATCCCAGTTGCCGACCCCGAGGGCTCCTATTGATGAAGTTACTCATCATTGACATCAATGATTGAAGGAAATCCGAGTTTTTCAGCAATTTCGTGAGTCTCATCTAATAATCTTCTAGCAACGTCATCTTTGGTATCATTAGGATAAATCTCAAGTTTTACTCTCCCTTTAACGAAATCAACATTATCTCTAGAATTTACTAGAACGATTCTTCCGCATACTAATTCATTCAGATCTAGTCTTAAATGTAACCAATTCTCATCGTCTATCCGTTCATCGAGAGAATTTTTTAGTTGCCCAATCAATTTAGCACCAATTCTTGGGAAGGCTTTTCTGGCTGCGCCCTTCTTATCAGCATCCGCTCGAACAATATACATTGATGAACCATGAAATGATTGTGTTTTTTCTACTTCAACTAATTTTTCATCGCCTATTAACCAAACTAGCGCATCATAAATCAAATGGATATCTGCGACACCTGAAGCATTTACAGACCATTCAACTCGGTGTATAGGGAGTGCCATTAGTGATTGGCTGTAGCCTACAATTCATGACTGTGCCGCATGAATTGATATTGTATCACAAATTTTGCCAGTCGCGGCGTTCAAATAGTGGGGTAAAGTCGGCGAGTCGCTAATGGGGTAGCCCCCGTGATAATTCAGGTGTTTGAGAATGGCGGCAAAAGGAGCGAAAGCACGCGCAGCAGCACGGAAACAGAGAGATAAGTGGAAGTCAAAGCGATGGTTCACCATTCGCGCACCTAGGCAACCCTGGCAATACAAGATAATTGGGGAAACTTTAGGGGAAACTCGAGAACACATTATCAATAGAATTTATGAAACTACTCAGAATGAAGTAGATGGTGATTTCAGCAAGATGCATGTGAAATTGCGTTTCCGTGTTATCGATACTAGGGGCGAAGATGCATTGACTGAATTTATTGGCCATACACTGCAGAATGATTACGTCAGAAGGCAAATCCGCCGTCACCGTGGTAGAGTAGATGATGTAGTCGATTGCGTTACTGCCGATGGATTCTATATTCGAATTAAGCCTGCTGCAGTAGCATCTCATAGGATTAAGAGTAGTCAGAAGAGCCAGATGAGAAAATTGATGAAAGACGCGATTTTACAATTCACAGCGCGTTCAACTTGGTTGGATGTGCAAAATTCACTACTAACTGACTCTATGGAGAAATTGTTGATTGAGGCGATTAAACCCATCCATCCAACAAAGAGTGTCATGATTAGAAAGGTTCAGTTAATTCAATCAGGAGTTGTATCTGATGATGGTCCCACACTTGATGATATTCACGAAAGTGAGAAGAAAGATTCGGCTGAAAGGGCAGCTAAGAAGGCTGCTGCTTTGGAAAAGGCAATGGCTGGCGAAGATGAGGAGGATTCAGAATCTGGGGGGGATAATTCAGAATCAATAGAACATGAAGATGTTGTTGCTGATGAAGATGAAGTTCCGTCTGAAGAAGATCTAACATCACTAACTGTTGCTGAACTAAAAGAAAGATGCAAGGCGGCAGGGCTCAAAGTTGGTGGCAAGAAATCTGAATTGATTGCTAGACTAAGTGAGTGAGGTGGTGAAGTATGCAAAGGATCGCCGTCATCGGCGGTACTGGGATGAAAGAGCTGGTTTCCGGTGCTAATATTGGAATTGAAGGGTCAGAATCTGGAGATTCTATTATTTCACTTTCAAAAATTGATAAATTGAGTATTGAAACAGAATATGGAGAGGTTCCTGCAGAGGTATTGTTGCTAACTCGCCATGGACAAGGTGAACTAAGAATTTTCATCATTCATAGACACCACGGTGAAGGTAAAACTACACCCCCCCATCTTATCAATTATCACGCAAATGTTAGTGCTGCAGCATCATGTCAGCCAGATATCATCCTTTCAATACAGTCAGTAGGGGCAATAGATCCAAATTTCCCCCCTGGTACTGTTGGGATGGCTGAGCATACACTAGATTTCTGTAGTGAGCCAGTTACATTCTCTACTGAAGATGCCCACCATGCAGACATGACTCATCATTATCCAAAATATTTGAGAGACTTACTTAGGCCAATTCTTGCCGAGCAGTCGTCATCTGAATTAACTCTTGACCATGTAGTTTCCCACATGCCTGGTCCGCAATTTGAGACACCTGCTGAAATAGAGGCTTGGAGTAGGCTAGGTGCTACTGCAGCAAGTATGACCATTTCTCCAGAAGCTAGATTGATAGCTGAGACTGGAATACCTCATGTTGGTTTGATTGCTTCTTCAAATTGGGCTGCTGGGAAAACTCCGGGTGACTCTGAGGCTAAAATTGATCATGAATCTGTGGAGTCAAAAGCAGCGCATATGCACGGGACAATTTGGAATTGTCTCAACGCTCTTTTGACATACGAAGAATAATCACCCCTATTCCTAAGGGGTATTTATGCAAGATAGGCCAATAGATGTTGTTCAATGGATGAAGCACCCAATGCAAAAGGGTATGGGTGATAATGGAATACCTGATGGTTCATGGGAAAAAATGATGTGCAGAGTGGCTAGATTTCATGACAAACACGATTTTGCAGATCCAGAAAATAATGGCCATGATATGGGTTATCGTCTAGCACTAATGATAGAAGAATTGGGGGAATTGTCAGCAGCAATCACAAAACGTAAGCCTGATCAAGAAGCCGCCGAAGAATTAGCAGATGTTTTCATACTCACATTGGGCAATGCATTAGCCATGGAGGTCGATTTAGAGAAGGTATTCCATCAAAAAATGGATCGCCTAATGCTTAGAAAAGCAAGAAGAGGAAATCTAGGAATTCGTGTAACAGAGTATGCTGGTGAAAATGAATAATGGGTTTTGTCGAACTAATTGGTAATACTCATGTTTCCAAAAATAAAATAAAGAAAAGTCCGACGTAGAAATTACAGTGATATCATGTCATCGAGTTATCGTGTAAATTGTGATTTAGAAGGGACTTATGAAGGAGAAATCAGAAAAGATGCTATGAATAGTGTCCTTGATTCAATAGGGGGTTTGACGGATTCAGGATTAGAGTCAACTAATCTGAGTGCTGATGAAGATTATAATCAACCAGGTAAAATAAATGTTAGAATAACCCTTGAAGGAAATAAAATGGCATCCGGTAGCCAAGAAATAATAGAAGATATATTACGTATTTGCAAAGAGATTGATGTGGATATTACGAGCATTAGTTGTTACAAAAACTAAACATCTATTTCCGTGCAATTATAGCAAGTGTCCCGGGCCACTCTTCAGTTTTGTTGGCTCTAAACATTCTCAAAATCTTAAAGCCAACCGACTCAACTATTTCATGCCATTCAGATTCACTAAACATTGCCATACCAACTCCGACCTTTTCTGACCATCCATGACATTCTTCATTCTCTTGGTAATGATCTATCCCAAATGCTAAGATACCTCCACTTTTTAACCAATTATCCCTGACAGATTTTAGAAATGAAGGAATATCATTTAGGTAGTATAGAACTTCCATAGAATGAACTAATTCAACAGGTTCATTAGGAGACCAAGATTCCAAATCAGCACAAATGTATTCGCCATTGTAATCGATTTCATTGGCCCTTACAATCATAGCTTTTGCTCCATCGACACCGATTATATGTTCACATTTTTCCATCGAGGATAGCATTCGAACTACCCAACCGTTTCCACACCCTGCATCGATTGCGTGAAAACCTTCATCACCCATTTCCTCAAAAGTGGCTGCAAGAATTTCATTTACGGCAGCGGAATGACCTTTCTCCATTCCTGAATCTTTACCTTGTTCCGCCCATTCAGAGAATACTTCAGTTGCAGGTCTCATACCTTCCGGCAATGAATGAAGGCTTTCGGTTTTTTCGTTAATTATCCGTATTCATGAAGGGCAGTAGCGCCGGTCTCTGTAGAGATAATTTTACCATCCACAATTCTGTGAACTGACAAAACAGCTTCAGGCGTGGTCCCATTTGCAAATGTCACAAATGTATGTTCAACTCCAATTTCATCATTTTCATATATTATTCTACTTCTACTTCTTGTGAATGAATCACTCATACACCAACCAATTAAATCACTCTTGAAAAGTACTTTGTTATTGATATGAATGAAAAATTTGTAATCATCACAAACTAATTCTTTGATGGTGGCTTCATCCTTATTTTCTACTGCTTCAATAAATCTCTTGATAACAGACATATTCTAATCACAATTATTTTGCACGCTCGTAAGAAGCAAAGGCCATGTCGAAAGAATTATTTTCATTTGCTCTGACAGTTTCTCTACTTATTTCCTCCCAATCATCCCAATTGATGTATGGGAACCATGTATCTCCGCCTCCAACTTTCGCTTTAACATGAGTAACAAGCAATCTATCACACCTAGGTAACATAGTAGCGTAAATAGCACCGCCACCAATTACCCATGCCCAGCCGTCAGCTCCTGCCTCAATAGCAGAAATATTTAGTGCATCATCTATGCTATTTACTATCTCTACATTAGGTACATACCATTCCATATCTCTAGTCAAGACTACATTCAGCCTCCCAGGAAGTGACTTGCCAATGGCTTCGTAAGTTTTTCTTCCCATAATTATCGGGCAACCCATTGTACTCCTTTTGAAATGAGCTAGGTCAGCAGGTAAGTGCCATGGCATTACGCCATCCCTGCCAATAACGCCATCTTCATCCATTGCTACAATCATTCCCAGTTTCATTTAATCATCTCATACACTTATTTTTGCCGCTATATGCGGATGGTGGTTGTAATTCTCTATTTTGATATCCTCAAATGAGAAGTCATCTATCTCCTTGCATTCGGGATTGAGTTTTAGTCTTGGTATTTCTAGTGGTGTTCTAGTGACTTGTTCCCTAGCTTGCTCTAGATGATTTAGATAGAGGTGGGCATCACCAATAGTATGTATGAAGTCACCAGGTTTTAGACCACATACCTGAGCCATCATACATGTCAAAAGACTGTAAGAAGATATATTGAAAGGAACGCCTAGAAATACATCAGCTGAGCGTTGATATAGTTGACAAGATAATTCTCCATTTGCGACATAAAACTGGAAAAAGGCGTGACATGGCATCAAAGCCATTTCATCAAGTTCCCCTACATTCCATGCAGAAACAATTATTCTGCGAGATCCTGGATTTTCTCTAATTTGCTTGATAGCATTTCTAATTTGATCTACTACAAGCCCATCTTTAGATTCCCAAGCCCTCCATTGCTTTCCATAAACTGGTCCTAAATCACCATTTTCATCAGCCCATTCATTCCAAATTCTAACGTTATTATCTGTTAGATATCTTGTATTTGTATCTCCTGAAATAAACCATAATAGTTCGTGAATAATGCTGGGCCAATGAACTCTCTTTGTAGTAATTGCAGGCAGTCCTCTTCGAAGGTCATATCTTGCTTGGTGTCCAAAGACAGAAAGGGTCCCTGTGCCAGTTCTATCATCACGTTCGACACCCTGTTGTAGGATGGTTTTGATTAGGTGCAGATACTGGTCCATGACGACGCCGGTATAGTGGGGTGAAAGGGCGAACTAAGAACAAATCGCTTGAGTTGCGTTTTATGATGGTTTCAGGGGGCGCCCAGAGCAGCCAGAGTTGCAATAGTTTGATTTGTAAATTTCCGATAAAGTTGGCGCCTCTTTTCGTGCAATTTTTCTTCAGAAAGTTTGCTCATTTTCTTTACTTCAGAATCTGTGATGCCTCCCCCATTTTTATCCTCTACCCACTCATTCCAGGTGATTGTTGTGCTGAATCTAAGTTCTGTACGCTTCCAAAATTTTGGAAGGAATGGCTCACCAGGGGCAAGTATTTCTCTTGATCCTTTTATTCCACAGAAGATTACTGGCACATCGGGAAACGATGCAGCAATTCTAGCAATTCCAGTTTTTCCTCTTGCTAGGAAGGGAGGTGATTTATTTCTAGAGCGGGTTCCTTCTGGGAAAATACCTAGTGGCATACCGGCTTCAAGAACGTCTGCAGCTCTAGCAATCGCATCATCTCCTCCAAAACTTCGATTAGTCTCAACTTGCCCAGTTGCTAGCATCAATTGTCTCCAACCAATTTTCTTGAAATGCTCATCTTTTGCAAGGTAGAACAGTTTTCTTCTTGAACTAAATATTGCGAGTGCAGGGTCTAGGTGGGAAAGGTGATTGGCAGCAACAATAACAGGTCCCTTTTGAGGAATGTTTTCACGTCCAAATATTCTCAATCTAGTAATTATATTGAATAGCGGAATCGCAAAATTTAGCAATCCTGTGTAATATGGGGTCGAGGGTATAGGCCTCCCAGCAGGTTCGATATGCATTAACTCGGCCAGATTGTCGCGACCTTCATCTGACAAACCCATGAGTGCTCGTAACAATGGTTTGTTTTCATGGTTGTTAAAGGAAGAGGGATAACCGAGTCATTCTTGACTGAATCTTTAGTCGGCGTTCCATGTTTGGAAGGAGGGGCGTTGCTGTTGCTATCCTGTCTCTACTAATTTTTCCTCTAGCATCCCCTGTTGCTGCAGAGTGGGAAGAAGATGCTTGGCTGTCAAATATAATTGGGCCTGAGCGTTTAGCACTGGGTGACGAATTCGGGTGTCACGGCATGCCGGGCTATACCTCATCGGTCAATTATTCAGAAATAATTTCATGTAGAGACTATCTTTCTGATCGAATTAATGCTTCAAAGTGGGGTTCTGAACCACTTTCATACGGTTTAGATTTGGAACAATATGATAATACAGATTTTTCATCAATTAGCGAAGCAGGTTTCTATTTGATTGATTCTTATGAAGAAGAATTGGTAGCAAATCACGATGGCCTATCTGTAATTAATTACAATGGGGGTTCATTAGAGAAAAACATTGGTTCTAAAGAACAATTTGATAATGCCTTAGCAACCGGTTCAGATTTAGTTAATTTCTATTGGATGGCACGCAATCACGATGCAATTGTCAGACCAGAACCAGAGTTGATTGAATCTATAGAGTCATCAACTGCATGGTTCACTACATGGGGTGAGCATTTTTCATACAGAGCAATTTACGGAAATTTTAGCGTAATAAATGATGGATTGGGTTTTTGGGAAGTTGAGTTCAAAAATGAAAATATTTCAACTTGGATAGTACCAGTAACATCTTCATTCGAATTATTTGGTGTTAATGTAGTATCGATTGAAGATGAATTAGGACAATTAAATGAATTGGATTCAAATTCTCCTCATTTAGAAGAGGGATGGAGGCAACAGGGAGAAAAACTATTTTTGACATTGGAGCCAAATAAACAAGTTAGGGTCAATTTTGACCGTTCTGAAAAAGTAGATATCGTTCAGGTGCCATGTAATAATTTCAATGGGCATAATTTCTCAATTACAGTTGCTGGCCATCACACAAATGACCTATTCGATTGGTCTCGAAGATGGGATGATTCAATAATGAGGTTTACTTGGTTGATTGAGCCAAGAGAACTAGGTGGATTTAGTTGGTTTTTACCAGCAATCGCAGTTTTTCTTGCATTAGCTGCACCGGCAGCAATAATTTATTTGGTAAAAACAGACCGAAGAGCCCAACAGATGGTTTCAGTTTTTAATTCACTAGATGGGATCCAATTTGGTGAGGAATAGTCAATTATCTATTTCTACTCTGCTTATTATCGAACCAGCATCTTGCAACCTTTTTACAATTTTATCAACATCCGAGTAGTATTCATCTGGCGATTGAATGCCAATTATTTCACCATTTAGCAATGCTTCACAGCCTACTAGAAAAGGAATTCCAGTTGCTACAGCCATTGAAGGCCAAAATCTACCCTTTTGTACATCTATTCCTGGAATGTCAAAAGTCCATATTATCTTTGTTCCGTCCATCTTTTCGATAGTAATATCCATGTAAGTAAATTCAATTTTATCTGCAGTATATCTCCATTCTTTCACTAATGATTCCTCGTCTATCACACCATCTTCCCTTAATTTGATAAATTTATCAATATGGCCTGGCCACCTTATTGTATATTCTGATAGGGATTTGGAAGTTATTTTTTGATTTTCTAGCAGGCTCCTCAAACCATCGGTGAGAAAAGCCTCCATTTCTCCATAATTGCCTGCTTAGAGAAAGTGTCTTTCAGAAATAGCAGGAACTTCAATTTCGATTCCATTTTTTCTAATTCTAGCAGGTCTAGAATATTCTTCAATTACATCAGTCGGGGAGAAAGGCGCGAAATAGTTCCATTCATCATCACAGTCGATAGGATTACCCCCGACTCTAATTCTAACAGATTTTAGGGGTTTCTTTCCGATTTGTTCAGATGCAACCACCATATTCGATAAACCAGGAGCAATTCCACAATCATGTAACATATTAGATCCATTTTTTTTGGCTAATTTAGATAACCAATTTGGTGATTTTTCTGAAAATGCGAGGTCGCATACATTATGTCCATTAGAAATCAAATGTTCCCTAATAGAATCTCCAATTCTTCCCGGTAATAGGTTCAAAATTAAATCATAATCGTCTATGTCGTTAGAATCTAAGTAACTGAATGCATCAAATTCTAAGATTTCAAATTGTAAATTTCCCCTCACTTCATCAATTAATGGCACATTCGAATGAGCTATGGCAACTGCTGTAACTTCATGGCCTTGCTTACCTAGTTGATCACAGATATAAGAGCCAACCAACCCGGCTCCAAATGAGAATATCCTTGCCATGTTTGTTTCGGGTGACGGGGAAGTATATTGGGTTTAAACAATCAGCATCTTGTGCTATTTACAGCCGTAGCATTCATGCGATGCATGCATACGAGAGCGATTAGGGGAGAATATGGGGGACGGAATTTCGATTGACCCATGGTCTTCAAATCAGTCTACTGATTATGATAGAATAATAGAGCAATTTGGTTTGGAATCGATAGATTATTCGTTATTACCAAATCCACATATGTTACATCGTAGAGGGATTATATTTGCACATAGAGACCTAAATCTAGTTCTAGGTGCGCATTCAAGTAACAAGCCATTCGGTGTTTTGACAGGATTGATGCCTTCTGGTAAAATGCATCTCGGCCATAAGATGGTAATTGATCAGGTCAAGTGGTTCCAAGAGCAGGGTGCGGACGTGACTATCGCTGTTGCCGATTTAGAGGCTTTAGCTACTCGTGGAGTTTCATTAAAAGAATGCCGAAGGATAGCTCTTGAGGAATACATTTCAAATTATGCGGCCCTAGGTTTAGATGTCGAAAAAACTGAGGTTTATTTCCAATCTTCAAGACCAGTTGTTCAAAGATTAGGTTTCATGCTTGGTAAAAGAACAAACCTATCGGAATTAGAAGCAATCTATGGGTTCGGTGGGGATACAAACCTTGGGCATGTTCAAGCCCCACTAGTTCAAGCGGGAGACATTATTCATCCACAATTGGATGATTTCGGAGGCCTAAGGCCAATAGTTGTGCCAGTGGGGGTGGATCAGGATCCACACCTTCGCCTTACTAGGGGAATTGCCTCCAAAACAAATTGGTTCAATGTCAATAAAAGAAAGGCTGGAGGGCTAGTAATTGGCCTCTCCATACAAGAAGACAATTCAGCAGCACTAGGAATTGGTATTGATGGAAGGATTGACAGAGGACGAAGGAATTCCGTTTTTGATAAATTATCTTCAATTCTTAAAAATCATGGATTCAGCGATATTCTACCGAATCCCAAACATGGTTCAATAGAAATTCCTGGGGCAACACTACATGATAGGGATTTAATTCGTCCCGATTTACTCAAATTAGAAAGGGAAATGGGGGGTCTTGGACTACTACAACCATCTAGCACATATCATCAATTTGCAATGGGTATGACTGGCGACAAAATGTCTAGTTCAAACCCAGATACTACAATATTCTTAACTGAAGATATTGAGTCAATGGAGAGGAAAGTCAAGTCATCATTCTCTGGCGGCCAACCTACTCTAGAAGAGCATCGCAGATTAGGCGGCAATCCGGATATTGATGTTGCTTTCCAATATCTAAAATATTTCTTTGAGTCGGATGATTCTGCACTTTTAGAATTAGAAAAAGGGTATAGGAGTGGGGAAATACTTACTGGTCAAATGAAGAAAATTTGTATTGAAAAGGCATCTGAGCACCTCAATAAAATTAACGAAATGAGGTCACAGAATGCTCATCTCGTGGCGGATTTTCTAGCAAAAGATTCAAGATGATATTAATCATTTATTATTTTCTAAATCATCTGAAGACATGATTAAGGATTTTGGCCCAGGGTCTAAATTACTAATTTCTTCATTACTCAATTCTCTTTTTATTGCATCCTCATGAGCTATTATACTGTGCCCCTTGGGGTCTAGAATCTCCAAAGAAAGGTCACCAAATAATTCACCATTTTTTAGTGCAATTAAAGCAATTTCCAGTTGCATAAGCAATTCCAATCTAATTTGTGCATCTTCAGCATTATCATCCGAATCAATATCTGAAACTAATTGCCTCATCATCATTCGTACAATATCTATGAATCTAATGATAACGCCTTCAATATTTGTTACATATCCAGTGGCTTGATTTCCCGGCGATGCCTCAAGATCTAATTCTGGTATTCTTAGGGTACCTGAAGGGCCCCTGACTACCCGGGCATTTAAGTGCTCTAATTTTTCTATAGAAAGAGTGTATGAGAGCGCTCCTCTTTCATCTGATGGTATAAAATCAGTCTGCCTCATCCCACAACTTTTACAACTAATTGTGATTTGTGTATGTTCTCCAAAATAAGGAATTTCAGAAGATAATGATAGCATTTTAAGGGAGCCATTTTCATTACAAGATGGACAAGGTAAATCTAAATCGCTTTCCATAATCGTACCTCAAGAGTGGTCCTCAAATGATTCTTTTTCAAGTCCAGCGATTCCAGAAACACCCGGAGGTAATAGCAACAAGCGATCTTCACCAAGTTGAACCAAAGAACCCCCCATATCTCCAACAATAAAATTTGATATACGTTCTATTGCAGTTTCAAATTCAAATCCCCTATCGAGAATATTACCGAGTTCAACTATTGCAATTTCTCCATCTGATGCCCAGTTTAGTAGCATGTCTAGGCCTGTGACGTCGTGTAGAACTGCTCTTCTGATTATTAATTCACTATCAGATCTACTGACTGGGGCATCAGGGTATAGCGATCCTAGGTCATGGTACAATTGCCCAGGTTCAGGCCTTGGCATTTCATCGTCATCAATACTTGGGATATCAATCCAGCGAGGCCCCTTAACTTCATCAGTACTCATCTTCTTTATGGCGGCAGTGATGAACACAATTAACCAATTGCCTTGTTTTGTGATTGAAAAATCGATTTAGACTATTTTTTCATTTTCCATTTTCGTCGGGTTCATAAGGGATTGGCATTTCGAAAGTTCAGCCGAAGCGGGTTCTGCTTTGTGCGAATGTTCAAAGACGTCGAACCGGAGGGTGTGTTATGAGTGCAGAGATGGAAGCGATGAAGACTGGGACTAGCACCCTTGGCATTTGTTTTGATGGTGGGGTAGTTGTAGGTGCGGATCACAGGGCAACTATGGGCCATTTTGTAGCAAACAAGAATGTCCAAAAATTATTCTCAATAGCAGATAACATAGCCTTGACTACAGCTGGTTTGGTAGGGCATGCTCAAGTACTTTCTAGAGTTTTAGCGGCTGAAATTGCGATTTACGAGATGAAGCGCGGTGGCCAAATGAAAGTTGAAGCCGCAGCTACATTAACAGCTAATATTCTCGGAGGCAGACCTTATTGGGTTCAGTTGCTAATTGCTGGAGTCGATCAAGAGGGTGGTCATGTCTATTCTATCGATTCAGCGGGTGGCTCAATTGCTGACACTTATTGCGCTACTGGTTCAGGTTCCCCGTACATGTACGGTGTATTGGAAGATCAGTACAAGGATGGTATGAATGAAAAACAGGCACTTCAAGTTGCAGCTAAGGCATTATCAGCATCTGCTCAGAGAGATGCTGCTTCTGGAAATGGAATGGATTTGTGCGTGATTACAAGAGATGAAGGCTTCAAACTTCTAACTGATTCAGAAGTTCAAAAACTATTGAACTCCCTTTGAAAATAATATTCCCGGCAGATAAACTGCCATTTGCCCTCTTTTTATGGAGGCAGGTAACTGCGGGATGTCAAATAGAATATGAGGTGTCGAAATGAGGCTAACCTTCAAAGAAATAAAAGATAAGATAAGCAAAATGATTCCATCTGGAGTTGATTTTGAAATTGATTTAGAGGCGGCTAGTATTGCTATAATTACCAAGAATCCTGAAGAATTTACTAATGCGCTAGTTGGAGATATGGCAAAGACTGTTAAGAGGAGAATAATTATCAGGCCGGATGAATCTATTTTAATGGATGAAGTTGAAGCTAGAGAAATAATTAATGAAACAATTCCTTCAGAATCATTGATCCTTAATGTTTGGTTTGATAGGGCAATAGGTGAATGTACAATTGAGTGTAAAGATCCAGCAATAGGTGTTGGGAAAAGAGGAGTAAATCTAAAGGAAGTGAGGGATAAAATTGGTTGGCAAGTCAAGATAATTAGGGCATCAAGAATGGATAGTTCTACTGCTATTGATATTCGTCGTTATAGGATTTCAAACGCCGACGTTAGGAAAAAATCACTCAGGAGATTTGGTACGAATATTTACCGCCCAAAGAGGCCAGGGTCTCCTTGGGTTAGGCTCACAGCACTGGGCTCTTATGGTGAAGTTGGCAGGGCTATGCATCTCATAACAACTAATGAGAGTAGAGTTGTCATTGATTGTGGGGCTAAGCCAGGAAAAGAAGACGAAGCCATGCCCTATTTTTCAGCCCCTGAATTATTACCTCCGGAAAAAATTGATGCTGTTGTAATTACTCATGCACATTTGGATCATATTGGGATGCTACCGGTTTTATTCAAGTTTGGATATCGGGGACCAGTATACTGCACGCCCCCAACAAGAGATTTGATGGTACTATTACAACTAGATTATATCAAGGTCTCACAATCTGAAGGGAGGAGGCCACCCTATACTCTTGAGGATGTTCAAGAGATGATGTTACATGTTGTTGATGTAGAGTGGAATCAGACAACTGATATTGCTCCTGACATTAAGATGACTCTCTACAATGCAGGACACATTCTTGGCTCATCATCTGCACATATGCACATTGGAGATGGATTACATAATGTTGTATTTAGTGGAGATATTAAGTATGAAAAATCATGGCTTTTCGATGCAGCAAATGTTAGATTCCCTAGGGTAGAAACTCTAGTAATGGAGTCAACTTATGGGGGGAATAAATCTTTCCAACCATCCCGTCTAGAAGCGACTCAAGAACTACACGATATGATAAAAAGGGTACTTTCAAGGGGGGGTAAGATATTTTGCCCCGTATTTGCAATTGGTAGGAGTCAGGAGTTAATGATAGCAATAGATCAATTGTTTAATTCAGGGGAGTGCGAACCTGTTACAGTTTGGTTAGATGGAATGATCCAAGAGGCAACAGC
The DNA here is from genome assembly GCA_964401115.1 of uncultured Candidatus Poseidoniales archaeon. Taxonomy (GTDB): domain Archaea; phylum Thermoplasmatota; class Poseidoniia; order Poseidoniales; family Thalassarchaeaceae; genus MGIIb-Q1. The sequence goes on from CAYNXD010000073.1 coordinate 16,537, forward strand.
AATTCATTCAATTCATCCGGAGTATCTGAATCAAGATTTAAGACAGTCAATATTGAAGGACGATGAAACAAATCCATTTTCATCCAAATGGTTTAGAAAAGTCGAAAGTAGAGAACAGAGAGAATCAATTTTATTGAATCCTGGTTCTTGTATAGTTCTTGCAACTAGTGGTATGATGTCTGGTGGTCCAATAATTGATTATTTCAAGCACTGGGCTGGTGATAGTCTAAACACTCTGTGCTTTGTAGGTTATCAATCTGAAGGAACTCTAGGAAGAAGACTAAGGGATGGATTCAAAGATGTGCCAATTTCTGATGGTGGGCGTGGAACTGAAATGGTTCGGGTAGAATGTGATATGGTGATTATAGATGGTATGAGTGGCCATTCTGATAGGAGACAATTGATGGAATATGTAAATCAGATGAATCCTAAACCCAAGTTTATCGTTCTACATCACGGGGATCGGAAGATGTCAAGCCAGTTTAGGCAAGCATTGCGTGAGACATATAGGGTCAGAACAGTTTCACCTTCAAACCTAGAAACTGTAAGGCTGGCATAATTACTGGAATTCTAGTTGAACCTTGTCTATCTGTTTCCCCATGATATAGAGGACTAGGCCGGAAACTAGAGATAAAACACCTATGAATGTCACTGCGAAAGCAGCCATTGCAACTCCGATACTGACTGTATCATGTGGGCCCCCTATGTCAATTAATGCCTCTGCCATCTGATACCCTACTGTGAAGAAAATTATCCCAGGTATTCCTAGAACAATTAACGGGTGCTTTGATTCTAACATCCAATAAAATAGTTGAGCGGACCTAGATGCAGTGGTCAGTGACTCTCTTTCATGGCTAGAGGGGGGTGGGTCTAATTCGATAATTCTGACAGCCAAATCTCTAGGAAGATCTGCTGGTCTTTCGCTAATATCTGCTTTAGATAGAGCTATCAAACCGTCAGGGGTGAATGCACAAACAGAAATGGCGGCATTTTCATATGAATAAGATGCAATAGTGATTGCTTTCTCATCACTTGGAATTTCTTCAGTTCTATGATTTGCAGAACGATGTTTGAAGGCGATGTAAATATCGTGCCTACTTCTCGATAGAGCAATATGCATTGGCAGATCCTTTAATTTCCAATGCTTGTCTAGCCCTATTGCGATCGTATTCGGTGATTCTTCTAAGTTTAGGTTAACCAAAGTTCTAGCTAAGTCTGGTGCATGAGGGGTCCCTTCATGAACAACAAAAATACCTCCTGCGTTTTCTACTAATTTTCGTTGCTCTTCATCATCCTCCAAGGCTATCACTATTACTTCGTCTGCGAAGTCTGTCCCTCTGCTAACTGCTGAACCTAGACGTAGAGATTGATTGCGAGCAACGAATACCAATCGCATCCTAATCAACCCGTCCCGGAACTCATACAGCGTTAATGATTCGGTCCGTGAGGTGAATATTGTTGGAACTTATTGAAAGACTGTGTTGGCCACGGCAATTTCATGAGGTCGGGTCGGAGAGTCGCTGTAGTCATGCCTGCTCGTAATGAGGAGCAACTAATTGAAGCAGCGATTTACTCAGTTCCAAAGTGGGTTGATTTACTAGTCGTAATTGATGACGGTTCTCGAGATAATACTTACTCATTGGCTAAATCTGCTCTAACTGAAAATGGCTTAATCGTTAGGACACAAGGTCTTGGTGTAGGTGGTGCTATTGCTAGGGGTTACGAAGAAATAATTTCTATGATTGATGATAATTCAATACCCTCTGGCGATTGGGCGGCAGTAGTGATGGCCGGTGATGGACAAATGGATCCAGTTGATATCGAACCATTATTGGAACCTTTGTCTAGAGTCCCATTTGTAAAAGGTAATAGGTGGGCTCATCAAGATGGTTTGGGTAACATGCCTAAAAATCGCAGAATAGGTTCTTGGCTTCTTAGTAAATTAACTACAGTTGCATCAGGAAGGAAGGTTAGCGACCCTCAATGCGGATATACTGCAGTTTCTATTGACGAATTGAGGAAATGGGATTGGGTTTCAAATTGGGAAGGATATGGGTACCCAAACTGGTGGTTACTAAATATTGGAAAGCATTCCATCCCGTTCGAATCAGTCCCTGTTCGATCAGTCTATAGAAATGAAAAATCAGGAATCAAGGTTCCATTATTCCTGACTAAGATTTCTATATTACTTTTCTCAGGACTTTGGAAAAGGGGTTGGGATTGGTATGTTTGCGGCGAGGGTAAGACGCCAATAGCAAGCCGTTTGGCAGTTTCAACCACTTGGTTTTCTTCCTTACTAATTTTGTTGTTAATCCCAGCAATAGCATTACTAAAACCAGATTTGATGTGGATATTTTTCTCCTTGATTGGATTTCTATTATTGACATATTATATTGATCAATCGGAAGTCCAAAGGCGCCTCAAATTATGATTAAGAGTGGGCCCGTCCGGATTTGAACCGGAGTCTAAGCGTCCCAAACGCCCAAGCATAGGCCAGGCTAACCCACGGGCCCCAACATCGGTTCCAACTGACCATCTTTCAAGAACCTGTTTATCCAAGCCAAATCCAACAGCCATCAGAATGCCTCATCAGAAGTCCTTGAGATTCCGCCATATCTACGATTTCTTCAGCATTTGGCGATTCAATTCCCAAGCGATTCAATTCAGAATATATTTTGTCAATTTCAATCATTCCATCTTCATTTATGATGTTACTAAGAATTTTCAATAGTTTTCTAGGTTGAGTTATCTCCCCATCAAAATTTTCAAATTTATCTTGATTTCCTAGTATCTTTTTCAAATCCTGTTTCAAATTAGTTGGTACATTAGCCATGGCTACGCGATTAGAAAGATCTCTGTCATCTTTAGCCCTATCTACTATAGGGTGAGAATCATAATCACCACAATTTGGACAAGAAGTTTCTTTGGAGTATAGGGAGCCAAAATGATTTTTACATTTGGAACAACGAATTACTAGAAATTCACTTTTTTGGCCATCCATGTCCAATCCTCATAATTGGAAACTGAAATCGTCACTCCTTTTTGATTTCGATTGTTGGCTAATTCCTTGGTTTGGATTAAATCCTTCTGCGCTTCTTGTCAAGCCACCCCTTACTCTCCCCACTGACCCGCTTTGCATGTTCAGTGTCTCTGGTAGAATTAGAGCTGCAATTGCGCAACCATGGTGGTCTTGGGCTGCTGTAACTTCATCTACAGCAATTTGGTGTTTTACTACTTCCAAATCTCTAGATGCAAGTTTTTGTTTCAGATTTCGTTTTAGGAGCAACTCGGTATCTTCGTAAGAAAGCCCACTAGAAATAGTTGCCACAATTGAACATTCATCGCCTTCCGGTGTGGTGCATTGCGCCCAAGCAACTCCTGCGGATGCAGTACCTCCATCATTTGCATAAGATTCAGCAATGTGGCATTCCACAATAGAACCCATTGCCAAATCTTCTGGCTGAATTGGTTCAAAACCCATGGGCAGCATTGCACCTTCCATTCGAATTAATCTAGAGTCACCTAAACCCAAATCGACTAGGCATTGATCAAATGCATCTTCCTTGGTATCCCCCCAAGATGAAACAGATGTCATTAACCAACCAGAACAAGAGCCTGAGGCCTTCTTTCTACCTGTGTCAATCTTGAAGTCCATGATGAGCCGAGATGGGTTGGGTTCATCAAGTGGCCGGCTACTGGAATAATCAATGAAGTGGCATCGACTTACTCCAGGGTTACTGGTTGCTCTACTAATGTTGGTTGTAATTGCTATTAGAATTAGGCAAGATGGGGGAATTTCTACGGATTCTTTTGCAGTGCTTTTGATTCTATTTATTGGAATTTTTGTTATAGTAATAATCTCATCACCTAGTGAGAGGGGATCAAATGAAAACACATCGACTAAATCAGAAGAAGATAATGATAAATCATCCCAGTCAATCGAGTCAGTATTACCTGACCCACTGGATGAAGGATTTGATTATCCCTTAATGTAATCAGTCAGGGAGTAACTCTCCGTGAATCACGCGGGAAAGGTATGACTTCTCGAATATGTTCTGCACCAGAAAGCCAAGAGCACACTCTATCTACACCTAATCCGAATCCTCCGTGCGGCACACCTCCGAATCTTCGAACATCAATGTAAAACTCATATGGTTCCCTGGGTGTTCCCTCTTCGTCAATCCTTTCCAGGATCTCCTTTTCTGTCCATGTCCTTTCACCACCACCAATAATTTCACCATATCCTTCTGGAGCTAAAAGGTCATGGCACAGTACATATTTAGGATCTTCAGGGTCGGGTCTGTGATAGAATGGCTTCGCAATTCTTGGGTAATGGGTTAGGAAATGTGGTACTTCGAAATCTTGAGTTAGGATTTTCTCTTTACTATAGTCTAGATCTTGTCCCCATTCAATTTCTACACCCATTCCCTGTAATGTTTCAATAGCCTCATCATACCTAATCCTAGGATATGGTGTGTCAGCATATCTTGCAACCAATTCAAGGTCTCTTCCAAGGCTGCTTAATTCATCACTTCTCTCATCAAGCAATGTAGAAGCTATACTCCTAACCAATGATTCTCCATGAGCCATAACATCTGAGTTCCCACCCCATGCAATTTCCATTTCTGCGTGCCAAAACTCAGTCAAATGCCTTCTAGTACGACTTTTCTCAGCCCTAAATGAAGGGGCGATGGTGTATAGACGCTCCAAAGCAGGCATTGCTGCTTCTGCATAAAGTTGCCAGGATTGAGTAAGGTATGCTTTTCTTTCCGGATTCTTTTCTGAAGGGAAATATGGTACCTCAAATAAGGTGCTTCCACCTTCGACAGCTCCTGCGACAAAATTGGGTGCCTGATATTCTATGAAATCTAGATTTCTGAAGTATGAATGAATGGCTCCGAAAACAGAAGAACGAATCTTTAGCATTGTTGTCATCCTATTTGTTCTAAGGTATAGGTGACGATTGTCAAGAAGGAATTCTGTTTCACCACCATCTGAACTCTCCATGGCGGAATCGGTGATGGGGAATGGATTTTCTGGATTGACCTCACCAATAATTTTTCCTGATGTAATTACAATTTCGTGACCACCAGGTGCTCTTTCATCAACATTTACTTTTCCAGAAAGTACAACACTAGATTCAATTAGTGCAGATTTCAATTCTTCAAAGCACTCGTCCCCAACGTCACTTCTCTTAATCACACATTGAACAATACCAGTGGAATCTCGTAAAACAAGGAACCAAATTTTGTTCGAACCACGAGTTCGATAAACCCATCCTTTCAACTCTACATCTTCTCCATCATGGGAGCCATTGTGAACATCACTAACCCACACATCCTTGGTCACGCTCAGCCACCCTGTGCTACCCGAATCGCTTCGCCCATTTGAAATCAAGCCCTCCGCAAACACCGGATACATCTATTCGTGCGTTACCTTTCCCACGTTGTTCCATGTCTGATGTGCCAAATAGAGGAGGCCAGCGTTTGGCGGTATATGCCGTAGGCGGAAATGCTCTTTCAAACCCATCTTTAGAAGGGAGTGAGGCGAAATCTGCTGCAGAGAATGTTATGGGATTGGTTTTAGAAGACGTAGTCGATTTATTAGAGGCGGGAATTAGGGTTGTTTTGACTCATGGTAATGGACCCCAAGTCGGAGAATTATTGCTAATGGAAGAGGCATTATTTGACAGGAGGAATGACTTAGATAGTTCCCCCCCAATGCCGGAGGGATTGGATCATTGGGTGGCTGCAAGCCAAGGTACGCTAGGTCATGACATCGCCACACGTCTTGACAATACCCTTCGAAGGAGAGGCAGGCACGAGCAAGTTGCAACACTTCTCACTAGAGTTGAGGTTTCATCATCTGATCCAGCATTTTCTCTACCAACCAAACCAATTGGTCCTGTAATTGACGATTTGGATTTGATTCCAGATTCTTGGGCTGTTGGTGTGACCAATGCTGATTCTGGGCCGCGTAGAGTAGTTGCTTCCCCTAAGCCAATTTCGATAATCGATTCCGATGCAATTGAAGCCCTTTTGTTAGCAGGTGCAGTAGTTCTTTGTGGTGGTGGGGGTGGGATTCCAGTAATTGCTGATAAAGGAGGAATTAAGGGTATTGAAGCTGTTATTGATAAAGATAGAGTTAGTGCTTTATTGGCAAATTCACTGAATGCAGATTATTTGTTTATTTCCACAGCAGTTGATTCAATTAAGATTGATTTTGGTACCGATAGTGAAAGCAATATTTCATCTCTAAGCATCAGTGAGGCAATTATTCATCTAGAAAATGGGCAATTTCCCGTTGGTAGTATGGGCCCGAAAGTAGAAGCGATGATTTTTGCAAAGAAATCAACACCCGGGATGAAAGTAATACTATGCAAACCAGGGGATGCAATAGATGCAATGCGTGGCGAAGTTGGTACAACTATTGTAAATAATTAATTTTTTAGCGGGCCTTACGGGGTTCGAACCCGCGGCCGACGGATTAAGAGTCCGTCGCTCTACCTGACTAAGCTAAAGGCCCGTCATTGCGGGAGCGTCACCACTATTTGACCAAAGCGGACGGTGCTATTCAAACAAGCCTACCATCTGCCTTAATCCTAATTTCAATTCCTTCATTAGAACCAATAATTACAGCATCTGCAATATGTGTGAAAAGTCCAACTTCCACTACTCCAGCAATTGATTGAATTTGGGATTCTAATTTCACAGGTTCTTTAATAGATGGTCCAAAATTACAATCAATGATGAAATTTCCATTATCTGTTACAAAAGGATCTTGACCACCCCTCCTTGAAATCTCTCCAGGACAAATTTCTTGGAGGTGCCTTACTGTAACTTCCCAACCAAATTGGATTACTTCAACTGGCAAAGGAAATTCACCCAGAATCCCAACATCTTTCCGGGGGTCAGTGACAACAACCATGGAATTTGAAATCTGAGCTACAATTTTTTCTCTAGTTAGGGCTCCCCCGCCACCTTTAATTAAATGAAAATTGGAATCGAACTCATCCGCTCCATCTATAGTCACAGATAGGCGATCAACTTCATCGAAAGAAATTAGCGGTATTCCGAGTTTTCTAGCCAATTCTTCAGTTTCAATACTTGTGGGCACGCCTCGTATATTCAATCCTTCTTCTGACATTCTCCTTCCTAGTTCTATCACAGTATGCCTTACAGTCGAACCCGTGCCAAGGCCAACATCCATTCCTTCACTTACAAAATCACATGCTGCAATCCCTGCGGCCTTTTTTGCCTGCTCTACAGAATCCATCTCTCTCATAATGGCGGTAGGGAGGGAGGGGGATATCATTTGCCCAATTTCGTGATTCACAAATTTTCCATGATGCCGAATAATTGACAAACCTTCATGTACTCCGTACATGGTATGGAGCGTAGTCTAAGTCGAGTGTTCCTTCCAATAATTTTGGCTTTTTTGTTGGCAGGCCCTTCACTAATCTGTTTTCTACAACCTCCTACAGAGCTTCATGAATTTGGATCTGTCAAAGAAACACAACTCAATGTAGAAACTACAATTTCAATCACTGGTTCCCCCAATGGTTCTTCAGATTCTTTGCAATTAGAAGTTCCAGAGGACGAGGCCGTTACAGGAGTAGATTTGTCTCTGGAGCCACATATTCATCCAGTTTCTGATGGCATTTCTTGGTCATCTGCATCTGATTGGAATATGTCAGGGGTGATTAACGATGGTGTTGATTTTAACATTAGTTCCGGAATGACCTTGTTGCCACAAGGATACGATTGGGATTTTGAGTCCAATTCTTTTGGTAATGGATGGACCCATTCAGGCAATTCAAATTGGATAGTTCAGAGTGGAACAAGACTCAGCGGCCAGTACTCAGCACAGTCTGGTTACATTTCTCATAATCAACAGACATCAATTAGCGTGACAATATCTAATATGGTTGGTTCTGGTTCATTCAAGTATAGGACATCAACGGAGGGGTATTACGATAGACTTTTGTTCTGCGTTGATAATACGGGTTGTACTAGATATGGTGGATATCAAGCACAATGGTCGGGAACAACTAGCGGGACTTACAATTTCAATGTAAATTCCGGCTCACATACATACACATGGAAGTACTACAAGGATGGTAGCGTTAACTCTGGATCTGATAGAGTTTGGATCGATGATGTAGAATTCAATCCCACTAGTGGCGGCTCAGGTGATGCTAATTGGACTTCGGCTCAATTTGGCCCAGGTGCTACAGGGTCTCTGAAAACCCCTGTTGGACAGTATGGTTTGATGAGTATTGATGCTAGCACGTCAGGTGGTTCTTCTGTCACCTGGGATGTTCTGGATGGTATTACAAAACAACCGATTTACGGGTTCAATGATCGTTCGGATTTGTATGCAGATCTAGGGGCTATTGATTGGCATGATCACCCCACAATTCGCCTACGTTTGTATATGGATCAACCTTCTGGGGCTTCGATAATAGTACATAGTGTCAATCTTCAGGGTAGATATGCTCAGACATTTACTAGAGATCCTGGTTGGGGTGGTTCGATTAATTGGGATGGCGATTCATATTATGGTTCTGGGTCTATTTTATCACCTGTTTTTGAATGTTTAAGACCGATTTCAAGAGTTAAGTCTACAGCTTCATATTCTAGTTCAGGACAACTATTAGTTTCAGCGGATGGTGGCCCATTCAATTCAGTTTCTACGAGTGGCGGGACCCATACTTTCGATAGTTACGCAAATGAAATTCAATTCAAATGGGAGGGCACGTCATCTAATTCAGACTTGAGGTCAGTAATTTTGGATTTAGATTCGGGTGGTCTTCCTGTTGATCCTAGGATAGATGTAGGTTTAGATGGATTAATTGAATGGGAAATTTCAGATTCAAAAATCGGCCCATGGGGTTGGCAGGATAGATTATCTACGGGCTCTCTTTCAAGTGATCATATCTTTACAACTACATCTTCAAAACAGGTTGGAATTTGGCTCCCTACATCAGGGCTTGATGCAATGAGATTTTCTGTAAATCCATCATCATCAGGGATTCAAAACCTAGATATTTCTCTAAATGTAGATGGTACAGATGTATTTAGTCAGTCATTTGGTACTTTTTCTAATTCTCGGATTGTTACTTTAGATACCACCTCTTTGAGCAATTTGAATAATGAACTGTCATCTTCATCATCTATAATTTGGCCTAATTCACAGAAGCAAGTGGGGGATAGTTATGTTCAAGCAGTATTTACATTGGATGCCGATTATGGCTCAGTGAATATTGGCGGTATTTCAGCAGTTTATCATCCAATAGTAAATTTATCTTATCAGGAGTTTGATGAGATGGTTTGGTCGATAAACGATCTTATGCCATCTACAAATGCACTAGGCGGAATCAAGAAGGTTCCTTTGACAATTCAGATGACAAGTTCTGGCTCGATCAAGGCTACAATCAAAGATCTAACTTCGACAGATGAACTGAGTAGTGATTCTATGAGTATTACAAATGCAACAATCACACTTGCGCCTTCCCATCAATGGATTGAAGTCAATACGACTCATACTGCGCCATTAGGGACTGTTTCTGCTATTCAATTGGATATGATAGGTTCTTTACACCAAGTTAGGGTTCTATGCAGGCAGGATGGCTCTCTCTCCCCATTAACCAGTTTAGGCGGTCAAGGGATGAATGAAATGGAAATGCTCCTATGGGATGTAGCAAATGGATGCAATTTAGAAGTAAATGGTACTTCAGTAACTAGTTCTCTACGATTCCAATTAAACTCTTCTTGGGATGATGAAGATAATCTCGCGATGAGGGTTAGGTTAGTTCTTACTGATGGCCGTCGTAGCATACCACTAGTTCAGGAATTTGGGCCTGGTTCAATTTTGGCTGTAGAGAATGATGTTGAAATCATTTCATGGGAAATGTACAATGACCTCGGCATTCCTATTCCTGAAGATAGATTATATCTGAAATCAAATACTCCAATCACAATTTCCGTTGATTTAGGGTTTCCAAATGTGGATAGTTTCCTAGCTCCTAGGGCCGGTGACGTTGCAGTTAGAGTATTTGAGAATGACCAAGTCGTAGCAAATTCCACAGCACTAGTTAATGGTTCAATAGACATCAATCTTTTAGCCCCATTAAGTTCCCAACCAATTGAATATCGTATCGACATTTTTACACTCCACGGACAAGAAAATATTTCACAAATAGCATTGAATAGGACCTATGAAATTGATTCGCTAGCTCCAATAGTAATAGATCAGAACATTAGAAAATACGATCATCTTGAACATTCGCTAACTCAGGAGATTAGAGTAGAGATTTATGATCGGCCATTACTCCCTGACCATCTTTCACTTATGCTTTGGAGAGATTGGAATGATGATTCCAATTTTGATGGGATGCCTAATGCATCAGAATTCATAGAATATCAAATGATGTCACCATCAAATATCGAACAGGCACGCGACAATTATACGTTTTACTTTGATGACACAGATGCTCCTAACGGCGGTATTGTTGCGGGTTATGTCTCAGGTTCAGATGCTGCCGGCAACTCATTGATGGGTGGCGGTGGCCCAGGTATTGATGAGCAATTATTCACTTATCAACTGGCCCAAGATGGCGCTCCCAACATTATTGGAACTGGTGGCTTTTCGGACGGTCCCCACTCATGGTTGCATCCAGCCACCCTCTATGAAATTAATATTCCATTTGATGAACCAAACGGTTTGTCTGATCTAGAGGATGTTAGATTCCAACTCGCTAGCAACTCAATCGTTGATCCTTTAGAAGTAGTTTGGAATGCCACAACAAATCGTTGTGTATCTTCAACTGAAGATAAACCCTGGATGCAAAACAACCTTTTGGTAAATTCATGCCACATTCATGCTAGGGATGGCGAGATAACCCCATTCACAACCGAGTTAGAATTGAGAATGGAATTCACATTGGATTGGGGGCTACCTATTGAAAATGACCTCAGAAGGGCTCCGGCAATCACAGTTCGTGACCGTGCTGGATTGGAATCATGGCTTGAATTGCCCCAGTTACGCTGGCGTTTCTCCCCTAACTTGGCAATTTTTGGAGATAGCGTAATTTTGGAAGTAGAAGAAGGTTCCATTATTGATCAAAGCGCTTGGGTGAGGCCAGGGACTGGATTAAACATATCTGGACAAGTGAAATTTGTCGAAACAGGACTAAGTCCCACTATACCGTTTGATGTTTCGATCCTTCTTGATGGAGAAAGATCGATAGTTTCAACTATCAATGGTTATTTCATTGCTGAGTTGTCTGCACCTATGGATTCTAAGAGTCATGCGCTTTCATTTGAATTGAGTGGTTTGCCCCCTGAGGCAGTAGATGGCACAGACTCAACAGCAACTCTATATTGGATAGAGGTGGATAGTAATCAGCCAATTCCTGCAGGTGTTGTCGCCCCTAGAGAGGGTACGGAAATTACTCTTAATGAGCTATCATCAGTTGAAGTCGAATTACTTATTTCAGAACAAGAGAAATTGAATGTTGATAGTCTTCAATTGTTTTACAAAGTTTCAACTGTCAGCCAACCAAATGGTCCAGCTTTAATAGAAGGTTCAGAGCCGCTAATTGTTTCAGGCTCTCCGGTCGGGCAATCAATTTCAGTATCATCTGTAATTGATATAGAGAGCCGCCTTCCGAGCGATGCTTATCAAGACGAGTTACTTCTTTCTGTTTGGATTAAAGGTAGTGACATGGCAGGTAACGGCATAAGTTCATCTGCCCAGTTCAATAGTGGTTCAACTCCTTTCGTTGTATGGAATATTGAGCATTTGGTTGCTGAAATTGAGATTACAAAATTGACATATTCAAGAAGCGGAGAACTTGATGTTGGACAGACAACGATGGTGACAATTGAATTGAGGAATATAGGGCATGCGCCGGGTTCTGCGAAATTATTGGCATATGAATTAGGAAGAGGGGGCGAAAACCGCTCACTTACTCCTGTTCCAATTTCTGTAGTTGTGCCGATGGGTGAAAGAGTCACTTACGATATAGATTGGGTGCCAGAAAATAATGGCGAGAGGTGGGTAGTTGTTTCATTAGAAGATGGTTCATCAATGGAAGGGGATCACATCAATATTCGAGGGGACGGAGGTGATGATCCTCTTGGAAACGCCCTACAAGATGTTCCAATAACATGGCTGTTGGTAATTGCTGTTTTACTTCTAATTCTGACTCTTGTAGTTTCTCTTGCACTGAGGAGCGGCGGTTCTTCTGAGTCAGTATTGGATGATACTGACGATTGGGATGATGATGAGTGGGAGGAAGAAACGAAGTCTACCTATGCTAGCCCATCAGATGCAATGGCTAATTTGGCACCTTCTGAGCAACCACCCAATTTGGGTTATCAATATCAAAACCAACAGTTAGATCAAGCTCAGAACTACCAGCAAAACAACCAAAATCAATGGACTGAAGAACAAATCCAAGCATACCACCAACAGAATCAACAACAATATTATGACGCTGAAAAACATCAAAATCAGTAGTTTTATTCTACAATATTTCTCACTATTGGGTATTTTTCGAATCCGTTCCTTTCATAGCATAGGGGCTTTCACGCATGATTGCGAGGGAGTAGGAGGGCTGCTGACAGTGTTCGACACTGAGGAAAGTCCCCTCTCCACCATGCAGGCGCCCCGATTAACTTCGGGAGCCCGGGAGGGCTGGCTCTGCTTCAGAAACGAACCAGTGAGGTCGAGAACTATGATTCCGAAGGGAGGAGATTGTCACCACTGGCTGAGACGAGTAACCGCGCCGGAGCAAGTCCAAACAGTTCCGCCGAATAGCATGGGTGAGGAACGGGTAGGATGCTAAGTTGAATGCAGCCAACCGAAAGGCCAACAGAAAGGGGCTTACTCCCTACTCCCTTGCACCTAATCAAACAATTCATCTACAGATGGTATTGTGCTAGGATCAGAAAAATCATCTTGTGGAATTTCAGAATTTTGGATTAGTTCTCTTTCAACTTCCAGAGTTGATATTGATGATGGGTTTTCATCCCAGATAAGTTTAGGATTTCTAGTTCTGTTCATTCTAATTATTGAACCAATCGTTAGTCCAATTCCAATGAAAAACAGAACCGCTAGTAGGAACTCAACGGTCGAAGATAACTGCCATTGATTTGATTCTATAGTTTCAATATTTTGTTCGATAATTTCATCATCCTTTTCACTTGTCAAATCACTATTATTTTCTTCAATTAAAGGTGGTTCAGGCCAAAATAGATTCACTTTCTTCTCCATCCAAGACACATCATGTTCTATTCTCAATAACAATTCTAACTCACCTATAGAAGGCAATACTTCTATTTCATATTCCCCTGAGCTTTGGTTGTAAAATGTTTGATTACCTATAATGGTTGTAAATTTACAATCATTTTCGCAACTAGAATTAATCAATAATATAGCCGTATCATTATGATTCATAGGCCAATGTAATACATCTACTGAAAGCGACATAGTGGGACATCCACGAATAGATCCACTGGTGTAAATACATTCATCCAAGGCATCATTTCGGCCATCTCCATCACTATCTCTCTGTGTTGGTGAGCAACCCAATTCGTCGGCTATTTCATCTAAAGGTGTGAAATCGCAAATGTCAATAGCATCTGAAACGCCATCAGAATCTGAATCAATCTGAGTCAAAGCACAACCATATTTGTCAACATCTAATCCATTAGGGGTGTCTGGGCAATTATCTAAATTGTCAGTTACTCCATCTACATCACTATCTAGTTGGCTGAGCGAGCATCCATCATTATTTACTAACTCTCCCGGAGTTGTATTTGGACACTGATCAACATCGTTCATGACACCATCCCAGTCATCATCGATTTGGTTTTGAGCACAGCCAATAAGATTGATTTCAACCCCAATTTCTGTATCAGGGCAAATATCAATGTCATCAGTAACACCATCGCCATCCGTATCTTTCTGATATTCTGCACACCCTAAACTATCAACTTCTATGTTTGCTAAGGTATTAGGGCAAATATCAATGTCATCTGTAACTCCATCTTCATCAGTATCTTTCTGGTAGTCAGCGCATCCCGAATCATCGACAATAGATCCAGCATTAGTTCCAGGGCATTGGTCTAGAAGGTCATTCACCCCGTCATTATCAGTGTCTAAATCTGCTAATCGGCATCCAAAATGATTAACCAAATCTCCAACGGGGGTTTTAGGACAATTGTCAGCATGATTTCCAATCCCATCGCCATCAATATCAGATTGACCAATTTGTTCTAATACATACATTCCAAGTAACTGATGTGTTGTTCCAGTGGGGTGAATTTTGTCAAAGAAAATGAATTCATCAACTGTTGGTTCAATATAGTCGTTTGAGTCACAAGAAAAGCCATCATGGTGACATGCAGCATGTGTGACGTTAGAAATCCCATAGAAGGAACCATTCCAATATATGGTCTCAAACATTTGAAAGACATCTATTACCTGTATGCTAATATTTAGGGCACTCTCTCTTGAAATCATTGCACTTTCTAGTTTTGAGTTGTAATCTTTCAACCTATCGTGGAAAGCTTGTTTATTATTTTGGCTTTCACCGGAATATGAGGGGGTCTTCTCAAGGGGGGGCATATTGATGACCACGATGTCTTTTGCACCATTTGAAAATACATCATTAACATGGTTAACAACGTAATCCACTACCTTTTGTGTATCAGTTTCACCACTATTTAGGAAGTTATTACCCCCTCCCCAAATCATGACCTTTTCGTTTGGTGAAATCCAATAATTGTTGGTATAGTCCTCTATTTGTTTGCCCAAATTTGGGATAACGAAAAAGTTCATTCCTTCGCCTGCTTCAGCACCACCAAATGCCCTATTTGATCCAGTTCCACTACCTGCTCCTGGAGATATGTTAATTCCCATGCCTGCTGCGACATGTTCGTTCCACATTGGCCCTGTTGAAAATCTACCATTGTAGTATGGTGGCGATTCTGGAGTGCCATAAGCGGACTTTGAGTTACCCATATCGCTTAAAGAATCGCCAAATATCAATAATTTTGATATGTTTGATTGTATGGTGGATTCAAAAATTATGAATTCCTTTTCTGCGTAATCAAGCAATTGATTTCTATTTTGATCCCACAGAACAAATCTTAGTGTGTATTCATAGCTCGTATTTATCCAAAATTCATATGCAGGAAATGAGAATGAAATAGTGCCATTAGTAGAATTAAATCCTTGGCCTGAACCGTTGAATGTCAAAGTTCCATTATTTGCATATCCTGCATGAATAGTGTAGTCAAAACTGTAAAAGTTGCTAATACTACTATCGACTCCTGACCAAGTCAAATTCCAATTAATCATCTCGCCAGTCTGAAAAGCAAACAAATTTGGCAGTGAATTATAATTATCCATATGAATTTCAATATTTTCATTGCCAGTTACCGATTTGCTATTTCCTGCAGATGTAGTGATTGTTGAAATAGGTAGAATTACAATCATCATAATCATAATCATGGCTGATTTGCGGCTATTTGTAGGCATAACCCCACCATTCACATTCACCGAAGGTGAGATGTTATCATTTAACATATCGATACTTTGAATTATGATAATTCAGCATCCATTGCTTCTGAAATAATATGGGCATTATCTTCGTAATCTTGCCAATTTCCTTCACCCTTAATCCATGACTCTATTGTTCTATACGCAACTAATAATGATGGTAAAAGTATGGCACTCGTCAATAAAGCCAAGAAAATCAATAGCATCATCAAGATGAAGAAATTTCTCAGACCAGGTATTGCCAATGTTAATCCGGCAGCCAATCCCGCGCAGGTAGTCGCAGTGGTCTCAAAAATAGTTTGGCCAGTTCTAGCTACCGCTTTTACTATACCGCCGGGGGTCTCTTTTTCTTCTCTGATTCTGTCCATTACATGAATTGAATCGTCTACTCCTATTCCAAAAACAATTGTACTAATCATGGCGGTAAAGACATTAACATTAACATCACCACTTTTCATCAATAGCGGTTGCCATAGTACAACAACAGCGACAGAAGTCATTGTGAAGAAGGCAAGTCTCGGGCTTCTGAATAACAATGTCATAGCAAATAGGAGAACAATCATCGTTGCAATTGTTGCATCAGATTGTGCATTGTGTATGCCTTTGTTTATATCCAATGAAACTGGAAGTCCCCCAGTCAGTAAAGAATTCTTAACGCTATCAACTCCTAAAGCATTGCAATTAAGGGCATCATCACATCCTCCTTCTGATAGGTATGTGTCTAATTGGTTTCTTAATTCACCGGCAAGTGCTAGATTTAGGTAAGGTTGATTGACATATACAAGTGTCTTTGTTTCTCCAAGATTTGCCATTGGTTCGTTCATTAACATTGAACGAATTTCGTAAGACAACGTATCAAATGCGATATTTATCATCACTTCCCTAGTTGTAACTGAGGTGATTACAAAATCACCTGTTATGATACACTCTGGTTGAAATTGGTCTTCCCAACAAGGTGAATGCAATATTTCCCAAAGAGATCTGTCATACATCTCTTGACCTGAAAGGTTAACATTGATATGAATGGCTTTTAGAATAGTTACCAAACTGATAGAACTAGTATTTTCAACATTGTTAATCTTCTCTTCTGTAATATATTCTATCGAATCTAACACTTCAATATGCCTAATAGGTGCAATATCATCTCTTACACCCCTATCTTCTGCGTCAATGATGAACATATTCGTTTGACCACCTTCAAAAACTGTAGAATATTCTGCTAGAGTCTCATAAGATTCTAAATCAGGAGGTACTTCATTAGAGCCAGCTGTGATGTCTGCCCCTAATTCTTCTTCAAGGAACACAAAACCAATTGCACTTACGACCACAGCGAAAACAATTACTATCGCAGAACCCTTTACTGGCACTTCCCCAATTATTTTCCAAGCCTTCTCAGCTTTCTTTCCGCCAGTCTTTCTATAGCGAACTAGCCACCCCAATGCGGGCACCATTATTATGCTGAAAAAGAAGGTACAACTAATTCCCAGAACTAGCGTAATACCAACGGTCCTCATTGGTTGGATTGGTACAAGCCATGCCCAAGCCAGTACACTGAATCCAACAATTGTGGTAATTGCTGAGAGCAATATTGCATGTCCAGTGGTCATAATCGAATGGACCGTTGCATCAAGATAGAGTTGTTTATCCCATGGATCTAGCTCGGGAATTGGGTCGCCGTCCCTTTTTGATTGCCAAACAAGATTTGCATTCTCTTCAAGCATATTTTCTCGAGTTTCTTCTATTCTGTTAATTAGGTGTAATGCATAGTCAACTCCAAGCCCGATTAGAATTGGTCCAGCAGCAATAATCATCGGTGTCAGCATTATATCTAGAATTACAGTTGTGCCAAAGGTGGTCGCTAAACTCAGAACAATAGGTGTGCCGCAAATTATCAGCACTTTCGGATTTCTGTGAAGAGCAATCATAGCAATACAAACAAAAGCAAGACTAATTGGTAACATATCTTCTAGTGCTAAATAAATTGCATCTGAAACATCATGCAATACTGGAGTAAGCCCTGTGACTGTAATGGCTTGTCTTGTTGGCAATTCCTCCCAACGTTCTTCATTCATACTAGAGAGTTTAATTCCCTCATAATCTCTGCCACAAAGCGGATTATCAAATTGATTGTAAATATCTGGATTTCTAGCACAGTCATCGATTACTTCCTTAAGATGTAGGATGAATGATTTATGATCTAGAATTTCTTCCCCATTAGGATCAAATCTTGTATCAACATCGGTTCCAGTCATATCAAATCTGATACCCATTACAACAACTGAAGTATCCCATATTCCGTCACCATTAGTGTCAATAACTAGGCTGTCCAATGAACTACCAAGATTCTCAACAGTGTTGTTAATTCTGTCTTGGTTGTCGGGAATAACATAGGTGTCTCTTGGGTCTTGATTTGCTATATTACAGTCATCTCCAGTTTGAATGGGTAGGCCATATTTTTCAACTGAACAAGCAAAACGATTTGGTGCTGAGTTTGCTTCCTTAATCATTTGAGGGGCACTTAAAATCCAAACCACACCATCTTGAGTTCCTCGGTCATCTTTATTCCAATCTATTCCCCTTGCATAACGCCCCATATCTTTGTTATCATCATCACCTTCTAGGAAACTAATCTGCCTAAGAATATCAACATCTGTAATATTTTCACTACCTCTGCGTGCAGGGTCATCGATTGAATTGTCAGTATGAATGTATAGCAATACGATGTCAGTAGACCATTGTTCTCTCACGTCCAGTAATAATTCGGTAGAATCGGCTCCATCTGGGAGATAAATCTCCACATCTCCGTTAATTTGTTGCCCAAAAGCCATGGCGTCTTTACCAACAAGAAAAGTGAGAAGAATCATTACCAATACTATTGGCCCCGGGGAGCGAAAAATTGTACGATAGAAACGAGTAGCTTGCCCTTTTACGAAAGAATGTGACCAACTACTTATCTCAGAAAACTTACTGCTTACTGAGAATGATATATCTTCGTATGTAGAGTAAAGTTGATTGTTCTTTATAATTTGTAAAATGTTTAAAATTGATTTACGAAAATCTGTACTTTCCGAATCCCGGACTTCATCGTTCGACAACCCCGACTCATCCGCCATATTGTTGCCTGATGGCTTGACTATGATGAATAGTTCGCCCTAAATGGGTGTGAGAATGGCGAAGAAGAGAATCTCACTCAATTCCAAAATTTCTAACTATGAGCCTTTTCATGATTGTTCTAGTACCCTGTAAAACAAACCCTGTAAAAATTAGGCTAATGCCAAGCATAGATAACCAAGCAGCAGTTAATCCCGGGCCCACTGTTAAGTCGAGATTAAGTGATGTCCCTGTAAAATCATTGAATCTGTTCAAAGCCCTCATTCCAATAGCCGAGCCTATGGTCAAAAGTCCAGCCCCTGGTAATCCAAAAGCCAAGATAGGTTTCTTCTGAGAAAGAGAAATCAAAGCATAAGAAAGTACAGTAAATCCGTGACTCATTGCAGTAAATCTAGATCCTTTGGGTACATCATAACGAATGACTGTTGGCACTTCTTTAACAGATAATTCCATTTCTTTACATTGCTCTAACATCTCAAGTGTGGATTCCATGCCATCCTGATCAAATCTTATTTTCTTTAATGCTCTATTAGAAAATGCCCTAAATCCACTTTGAGTATCTCTGACGGAAAGATCAGTAGTAAGATTTGATGTTGCAGTGATTAACTTAACTCCAAGTTTTCTGTATGCTGGCATTTCTTCACCTGAACCGCCTTCAACAAATCTGGATCCTATTACGAAGTCAGCCTGTTCTGAAAAAATTGGTTCTAGAAGGGATGGTATGTCATCTGGTTCATGTTGCCCATCACTGTCGAGAATTACGAGTGCCTCTGCATTGGATTCTAATGCGTATTTGAAAATAGATTTTAGTGCCGCACCGTACCCTCTATTTGATCTGTGATAATGTACTTTAGCACCCAATTTAGCAGCAATTCTGGCCGAAGAATCATACGATCCATCATCAACACAAAACACTTGATCAACATGATTTAGGGACTTCAGCACAACGGTTCCGATAGTCTCCTCTTCGTTGTATAGGGGCATCGCCGCAATAATTGGGCCAGAGGAGGTATCCCCTTCCATCATTATATTCTGCCCACCGCGCCGTATTTAGCCGTTTACCGTATTTCATTCATCATTTAATGAATTATAAATCACTAATTGAATTCTAATTGCAATTTTTTGAATTTTAATGCCATTCAAAATGCGGAAATTGAGTTATCTGAGGCCATCCTGCGTCGCTGAAATTCCTCTACAAGCTCTTTCCTTAAGTCAGCCTCTCTTTCGCTCAATCTTCTATTTACGATTTGGGAGATATATGGGTCTAACTTCTCAAGCATTTTTGCGACATCTAGTGCGTCATCACAATGAGGACAACATAAATCTTGATTGGTGTGAATTTCATTACTTTTTGATGATTCATATGTGTATAGTGATTGCATATTTGAGTGATCTTTCTTATTCTTACGAACCTTTCTTTTGACACTCTTTTTTACTATGGTTTTTGAATCGGCTCTAGCCCTTAAACTTCCCAATCCTAATCTTGGTTCGACACCTTCGCTCTTCATTCTTCTCTTTTTCTGAACTGGCTTTTCCTCAATGTCAAAATTTACACCTGAACACACGAATTGACGCATATCATCTCCATCTGGTTTTGCATCAAATGCCATACGAAACTGAGCAGCAGGCCCGCTGGCGGTGTTATAAGTATATCCGAGTTTGTTACTATAGCGAGAGTGATTGTTTAATCAAATAGAAATAGCGGCTATTAAAATCTATTTGAATTTAAAAACTGAATTTATTGTGAATTAATTGGCATTTATATCAGAATAAGTTATCATTCAGGTTTTTACTTGTGCGCGCAATTGTCAAAGAGGGTTGCTTAGTCGGGCCCTTCAACATGCAATGCTTAGTGACTGGTGGTGCAGGCTTTGTTGGCTCCCATTTAGTAGATTTGTTACTCGATGCAGGTCATAGAGTCAGTATATATGATAATTTTTCATCTGGTAGGAGAGAATTTCTAAATCATCATGGTGATGAAGTATCTATTATTGAAGGCGATTTACTTGATTTAAATTCAGTTATCAAAGCTATGGAGGGGGTTGATATTGTCTATCACCTAGCAGCAAATCCTGACATTAGATTGGGTACTACTGTAACCGATACCGACCTAAAACAGGGCACCGTAGCAACTTACAATGTTCTAGAGGCTATGAGAATTAATGGAGTAAAGAAAATTGCTTTTTCCTCTTCATCTGTAGTTTATGGAGAAGCAGAAGTTATGCCAACACCTGAAGATTATGGTCCGCTATTCCCCATCTCATTGTATGGTGCTAGTAAGTTAGGATCAGAGGCACTCATAACTTCATGGGTTGGTACATTTGATTTACAGGCTTGGATTTTTAGATTTGCAAATATTGTAGGTGCTCGTGGAACTCATGGTGTAATTTTTGATTTCATTCACAAACTTAGGGCCAATCCTAATCGATTAGAGGTTCTAGGAAATGGTCTTCAGGAGAAATCTTACATGGAAGTCAGGGATTGTGCGGCTGCAATTATTCATCTAGTATCTAGTGCAGATGAGGCAATTAATTGCTATAATCTTGGTAGCGATGACACATGTAGTGTAAGGAGAATAGCAGAAATTGTTGTAGAAGAATCAGGATTGACGAATGTATCTATTGAGTATACTGGCGGTGATCGTGGTTGGGCGGGGGATGTCCCAAAGGCTATGCTAGACCCAACAAGGATGAATGATGCTGGTTTTTCCACAAGATACAATTCTGAGGGTGCGGTCAGACACACTGCTCAGACTCTGATGGAGGAGATTGGAATTGATGATGAATGATGGAATTAGAAGGCGTAGTTTAGTAAATAATGAAGATGGCGATGCTAGGATAACTGCCGGTTTTGTTACTTCGGGATTGATTACTTTCATAATCCTATCAGTTGTGCTTTTCACTGATGTGCCTCCGATAGGTCCTAATGAGGGGGAATTAGCACCTAATTTGGTAGGTGAGATACACATGTCAGGTTCTTCAACTTGGGATGATTTTGAATTATATGATGAAATTGACCATAGTTGGACGGTAGAATCTGATCCAGAGGCGAAGTGGTTTCTGATTCAGTTCATGGATACTGATTGTGGCCATTGTTGGGAATATTCCGATAAAATGTCCTTAATAGATGAAACATTTAGTTCCCAACTAACCATTATTAGTGTTGCAATAAGTTTAGATATGCAAAATCATGATGCTGATAAGGATGAGATTGTTGCATTCCAAGACAAAATTTCCCTAGATGTCTGCAATGCGAAAAACACCGATTGTTCAACTAGGCCAGGAGAAATTCATAATTGGGGTTATTTGGATGACCTCAGTGGAAGTTATATGGATTCCTGGGGGGTTCAGGGGACTCCATTTTTCATTATCATTCAGCCCGATGGGGTAGTTGCTTGGAATCAAGCCCAGCATTCAGGGGAAGAGCCGGGCTCAGCACTAATGTCATTGTTACCTAGTTTGGAGGCCTAAAAATGATTCTTTCTACCACAATTGTGACCATATTGGGTGCATCAGCTGTTGTATTCGCAGCTTTTTCAAAATCTGATTCTGTAAGGCCATTCTTCAAAACCTTGGGCATGCCTGATTTAATCTCTGGCCCGGTTAGCAAAAGAATGCTAGTGGGGGCCCTTTCATCTATTTTTGGTGGCATGATTGCAGCTGTTTGGATTTGGGCAATTCAAAGACAAGAAGTAGTTGGGCAGACTTCATTGTGCGCAGCAAGTAGCGGTTGTGCCAGCGCCCTTTCAGATCATACTATGAATTCAATCCCATTCACAAATTTACAATATGGTTTATTCTTTGTAATTTGGTTCTGCGCGCTTTCATTCTTTGCATTAAGCATTCACTTGGATCATAGTTGGTCCAAGAATGGTGGCTTCCTTGGTTGGGGTAGAAATTTGTCTTTGATTGGTTCTATTATTGCTCTAATTATGTTAATCACTCACCTTGGTATGGTTGATGACTCACCAGCCATTTGTCTCCTTTGTTTAATCGTAGTAGCTGCTAATTTCCTAACCCTTTTCCAATTCCATAGGTTGCAAAATTTACATTCAGATGGTGCTTGGACTTCAAAGTCTTGAATTGTTAGAGTAATATTGCGTATATTCTAAATTTCATTCTTCTTCATTATTAATGTCAGGCTGATTGGCGAAGATTAGTAAAGAGAATATGAAAATGAAACCCATTAGTGCCATGAATGGGATACTCGCGAATCCATAGACATTGAGATATTGAACTGTGCATGATTCGAAGGCTGAACAAAACGGAGAATGTTGTTCGGGATTTAATTGTAATTGGTAGTGATATATCGAAATAAAAGCTCCAGCGAATGACATTGCTAATCCGTAAATTCGAATATTAAAATCTCCCCTAATACCCCCAAAAATCAGTAGAAAAGCAAGCGGATACATTATAATTCTCTGATACCAGCATAATTTACAAGGTATGAAATTGGCAATTTCCGAAAGATAGAGGCTAGCCATCATAGCAAATAAAGCTACAAATCCTGCTAGAAATAGCGCTCCTTGAGAATGTTCATTTCTTAATTCGGCCAATTTTTCTGCTATTGACTCATATTTCCTGGATGAGGCAACGAAAACCAAGATGACAATTCCAATTACTCCAGAAATCAGGGAAAGAATCCCAAACAGCGTCCCGGCCTCTTCAGGAGTCATTTTCCAGCACATCCAGCGGGTAACCCCCGCTCATTGAATAACTGTGAGGCTACATGTTGATTTAATCACCACGCATGAGATTCCTTGTTCTTTCTCAATTAATGACTCTGGCATCTCATTTTATGGTTGGTAAATACCTTGCAACTCGAAAAGCGCCTCATCTGTATCAATATCTATTGGAATCATTCGTGTGACGGTAACTTCCAACTTGAATTCCATCGGAAAATTTTCTCTTAATTCTGAATAAAGTCTAGTCTGCACCTCTTCCGCATTTCTTCCTCTCAATACTGTCATGCAGTGCAGTGTTTCTTTCTGTGATCTCTCCACAAAGTACTCTACGAGCCACTCTTTCATGGGGAGAGATGCACCATCATACCCCTCTGGTTGTCCGGATTGCCCTTCCATGGTCCTATTAGTACAGTAATAGGGTATAAATCTCCCGAAAAAAGGAACTGATGCAGGAAGTAGAACAGTTTATCGGGGGTGTCGAACAAATATCACTATTTTGTATTAATCTGGAATCATTCTTCTGATTCAGCATCATCAATCATTACATTGTCTGATTTTGAATCTTTCAACCGATTAAGTGTAGATGTTGCTATAATTATCCCAATAATACCAACACTAGTGATGATGATTATTGATTCATTATCATAATCGACGTTTTTATTGGTAGATTCTAAATTTTGGGCTGCAATAATTTTGCCATCTGAATTTTCTGAAAATACCACCAGCCCCTTTTGATTCATCATTTCATAATCTTCCGGATTTGAACTTAAATTATAGTTGTAGGATATTTCAAATTTAGAAATATTTCCATTTCTTTCCCAATCAATAATTTCCCAAGCACCATCTGGCTCTGCGAAAATTATCGTTCCATTGTCATAATTGATCATTACTCCTGCTTTTGCGACATCATTGTGATGAGTTATTCCATTATATGCATCAGGATTGTCAATTTCAACATTATTTTCTTTTAGTATCAGGGTAATCTTATCAGAATTTCCTCCTGTAATCGTTGTAATGAACTCCAATCTATTCTGTGTATCGCCTGACAAATTACTAGCGCGGTTGAAGTATTCAACTTGTATAGTGTCTTCAGAATTCCTCTGACCCGATGCTTTCAGATATGTTCTTTGCAACTGGTCATTAGTTACTGGCCCAGTTGCTTTATTGCCCCCATCCACCCAAATAGTTGGGAATTGAGCCTCCGTCGGATTTTCACCAAGATTCCACATTTGACGCGTTGAAAGTCGATTTCCAAGATAATCCAATCCATCATCAGGGTGGTATGCAATTCTTACAACTTCCTGATACCTCTGATTTGTAAATTCTTCAATTGTAGTATCTGTTTCTGCACATATTTCGCACCAAATTGCTGTAATTTCCTGAATCACTACAAGATTTGAACTGGAATCCGTTTTTATCCAATCACATGATAATCCCCGTTCACAATCTTCAGATTCTGCTTTAACGATAATTTGAGAGTGAAACGAGGTGATCAATAACATCAAGACGACAAGCACCACTGGGTGATGGTTTGCCACTCGCATGTTTTCCGGACGGGTCTCCTTTACATATGCGCGCCGGCGGGGCTGCAACGATGAGCAAGAGGTGGTATAACGAACACCGTCGCGACCCCTGGCGGAGAAAAGCCAAATCTTCCGGTTATCGTTCTCGCTCTGCGTATAAGCTAATTCAATGCCAAGAAAAATTCAATCTAATTAGGAAGGGGGACACAATTCTTGATGTTGGCTGCCACCCAGGCGGTTGGTCACAAGTAGCAGTTGAACTCGGTGGTGATGAAGGGAGAGTCATTGGGATTGATCTCAAGCCATGCGAACCAATTCAGGGAGTGGAACTTTTAGTAGGTGATATTACAGAAATTGGGACGCAGGAGAAATTACTGAAATTACTTGATGGAGAGCCCATTAACTCAATAGTTTCTGATATTTCACCAGGCCTTACTGGGCAGTATGAGATGGATCAGGCAATATCTCTAGATTTGATTTGTTTGGTTATGGATTTTTCTCTTCCAATATTGAATAAAGGCGGGTCTTTTGTTACTAAGGTGTTTCAAGGCAGGGGCATCGAAGCAGTTGTTGAGGCCGCAAAACTAAATTTTTCAAAAGTACAGAGGTTTTCTCCAGTTGCTAGCCGAAACTCATCATCTGAAACTTATTTGGTTTGTAAGAACAAGTTACCAAAACCACGTGGTAAAGATGTGGATATTTCAATTCGAGAATTCGTAGAATCATCTTTGGTAGAAGATGGTTTTGTAACAGTTCCAAATGAATCAGAATCTGTCGTTGATGGTAAGATTGGATTCACTCTTCACCGTGCCCGCGATTAATTAAATCTAATATTTAATTTCGTTCACTTTAATTTGGTTTGCTCCCTCAGACTCTGTACATACAACCTAAATCAATATCTAATGTCCAAAAGCGATATGTCTCATCAAAGATGTTTGAGGTGTCATGAAGAGTGTGATGGGAGATTCTGTGAATTATTTCTGGTAAGAAATGGGGTTGGCGATATTCCTATCTGTAAAATGCAACAAGAAGTACTTAGGATGAGGGAATTAGGTTGGTCTCCAGGAACTATTTCTGCAGTTCTAAGGATTAATGTAAAAGTGGTTCTGCTCTGGATATCATGAATTACTATTTCATTTTCTATGTTATTATTTTTCAATAATTTATGTTTGAGGATAAACTAACTGGCCTAAAGTAAAATGGTAACCATCAAAAGGGGGTGTCCGTTCGGCGGCTCGTTCGGTGATTGATGTTGGTCAAGAAGGCAACAATTTGCAACGCATCAGGCATCCCCCTTGTAGAGAGGGATAGCACATCATTCCCTTGCCCTAAGTGCAATGAAGCGATTGGTAGATCAGCCCAGTGTCGAAGCCAAGCAGTCGCTTACATTTGTGTATCTTGTGGATTTCAGGGTCCCTGAGGTGATTTTATGGGAGAGGTTGCTATTCGTTACAAGATAATGTGTTCTCCAGAAAGTGATGTTACTGCAGATGAAATAGCATCTAGTCTAGAAGAAATGGAAAACGATGTGGGTGTAGTCCAATCTGTTGAAACCAAACCACTTGCCTTTGGTATGAAATTTGTTGAGGCTTACTGTGTCATTCAAGAGGGTGACGGAACGGTGGATAATTTCGAAGATGGAATTAAGTCAATAGATGGTGTGGGCGAGATTCAAGTCCTAGAAATTGGGCGCTTGATGTGATTTATTAGCACTTTATGATTGGTGCAATGGCGCCCGTGTGAATTCTCTTAGTAGAGTGGTTGCATAGGTTCCAGGGGGGAGGTTGAATTTGAAATTAATACAAGCCCCATCTGGGTGCCATTGATCTCCATCATTGGGTCCAGATTTCCATTTCTTACTAACCTCTGAAACATCCAAAACTGACTTGGAGTTGAATGAAAATTCTGAGTAACTACCAGTAAGTGGTCGCTTTGTTCCCTTCGTAGTTAGTCTGGGGATTTCTTCAATATTCCAATTAATTGAATCTAGTTCCAATTTTTTAAGAACATTTTGTTCTATTTCTCCTATTTTTCCAGTTGCATTAGTAGATTCAGCGCCAAAAAGGGAACCAGTAACGACAAGTCTCCCAAGGGTGCAATTTCGATTAATTCGTTTGATTGTAGATTCCTGAACGATAGCAAGTTTACTAGCGTCAATTTTGCCATCATTATCTATTGGTCCTACAACATCTCCAACTATCGGATTTGATATTGACATTCCGCACCGTATTCTTTCTCCCAATATGTGATTGAATGTGAGCGATTGTAATGAATGAATTGTCATTAATTGGAGATTATTTGGTAATTTCTTGAATGCACTAACCCAATCATCTGGATTTTTTCTTAGTGCATATAGTAAATCTCTTTCATATCCCAATTGTTTAGGGATGATTTCTAAAGCTCCTTCCACATCTTTATTTTCTCTCCAATAACTACGAAATTCCGCAACATCACCAGCATCATTCAATCCTTCCATTCCTAAATATTCGCTGACGGCTAATTCCCATTCGCCATTAACTACATGCCTGCCAACTACTGGGGTAACAGGTCTAGTGGAACCAAATCTTTGCGGGCCTACCCAGTTGGGAAATTTACAATCTCCAAGGTTCGATACTAATGCTAAATGTATTTTTTCAACCTCTTTCAATGCTGTTTCATCATCCATAGGTTCCCCATTTTTGTCGGCACAACCTCTTACAGTAATACTGAAACGATTACTACTATGGGATCCCATGGATAATTTTTGGTGAGTTCTCCCTAACACTTCTATATCTACATCTTTGATATCAACCTCTGATACCTTTTTAGTTGGCGAGTCTATAACGAAAAGTTGAGTAGTCAATGCTCGTTTGTCTTTAGTTCCAGAAAACCAAATCCTCTTCCTTGAAATTCTTAATTCCTTTGCTAATCTGTTAGTGAATCGATTAGTCTCCCAATTATTTAGGGTAATTCTTGCCACTGTAAAACGACCTTTTGGGTCTAGGGCGGGGATAGAGCCCTCCTCTACAACAATGAAATCTTCTACTCTCACTTTAATTAAGCCGCCAATTCCCTCTCCATCGCAAACCCACTGATTAAGTCCGAGGTTGGATGCAACCTCTTCAGCATCCATCGGTTGTCATCCTCAGGAGAGCTTTATCTTGGAGAATTCAGTAACTAATTCTTTACTTATTGATTCCAAAATTTTCACTGCATCCTTTCCTTTCTTGACACGCAGGTAAAGTTCAGGGTCATCCAATCCGGGGTGTCCAACAAAATAATTAGAATATTCAACATCTTTGTTATCATTTAGTCGAGTTCTGTATAGTTGCAATGCTGTATGGTTCTCACCACTTAACCTAATTCTCAATTCGTTTCCTTCGTTCAATAGTACCTTGATGGCCATAGTTATCATTCCGGCGACCTGCGGCTCCATTTTGAACCTTTGTAGAAAAACGTCCTTTACTAGGACCCACTTCCCTTCTCACTTATCAATGGGTTATGGCTGGGCAGGGCATGAGTCAGGACGGTTTGAAAGACCGGACCCAGCAACTGACTACTGTATTTGAGAAAGGCTCTCCAGCGATTTTATTTGGTGCATTGGTGGTTACTCTATTTTTTGGCATGTTCCTATTTCCCTTCCCCTCCTTCCACACCGATCTGCAAGCATTTGCTCCCGACGGGCCAAATGATGATGCAGAGGAAAGGATTGAATCAGCATTTGGAAAACAAAGGCAGCCACTTTTCATACATGTAGTAGATGATGATGGAGGAAATGTTCTCTCAATAGAGTCTCTACAACAGCAACAGCAAGATTTGGATTCAATTATAGAATGGTCTGACCAAAATGGCCACTTAATTTCAGAGTACATTGCGATTCCTGAAATCATTCAAAGGGGACTGGACGAGACATCTCCAGGGGCACAATTGAGTGAAGCAACCTCGTGGGCACAATTGCTGAATGATACAATTGATGAGGGTGAAACTTGTGTGGATGGGGCTAGTGACGATGAATTGTTAATGCTAGCTAGTTTTGGAAGGGAGGCATTAGTAAACAAAGATTTACAATTTGAGCATACCACATGTGCCTGGCTCGATGAAAACCGCTCATCTGGTGATCCAACTCCTTCAGCATCAAGCAATCTTTGGATATTCTATATCCGTGCAGATTTAGATGATGTTAGTAGGCAAGAGATGGTCAACCTACTACGTATTCAATTTGATGAAGTAGGTTCCCAAGGACCCCTAAAATATGGGTTGATTTCTGATGATGTACTTAGTTATGACATCAACGAAGGGACAACCCAAAATCTAGTTTGGTTAATTGCAGGTGCTCTCGCTGTTGTAGTGGTTATTCTAGCAATTGCATTCCGTTCGATTAGAGGGGTTGTTTTCCCTCTTGCAGCTTTGTCTATGGCGCTAGTTTGGACATACGGTTCATTAGCAGCATTAACTCCCACATTTTCTGTACTCCATGTCGCTGTCGCTCCCGTGGTTCTAGGATTAGGTATCGATTATTCTATTCACCTCCAGAGAGCCT
This sequence comes from uncultured Candidatus Poseidoniales archaeon, assembly GCA_964401115.1. Lineage (GTDB taxonomy): Archaea > Thermoplasmatota > Poseidoniia > Poseidoniales > Thalassarchaeaceae > MGIIb-Q1. Next base: position 45,947 of record CAYNXD010000073.1, read on the forward strand.
ACGAAAGGAAAAAATCACAGGGCGCCGAAACACCCAAGGCTTGGGCTTTTGCAATAAACGATCTATACATTGCACTTACTCTTACAGTTATTACAACAGTTGCAGCATTCCTTTCTAATGTTGTATCTCCTTTGCCACCAGTTCGTGCCTTTGGAATGGCTTTAGCATTCGGCGTGATTTCAGCATTTATTACTTCAACAATTGTTGTAGGTGCCATGCATGTAATGATGGAGAGGGGTGGCCAAAAATTCAGACCTGAAAGCCACTGGGAAGGCCTACAGAAGATTGCAAGAGAAGTGGTGATCACTCAAAGAAAAATTCAGGCATTTGCACTAATTTTGGTTGTAATGTTAACTGTCGGTAGTGTGGTTCTGGCTGCTGCTAAATTAGAGACGGAATTCGATTTAACAGATTTCTTGGATGATGAAATGGATGTGATGGAGGTGCGTACAGACATATATCAATCGTACGAAGCAACAGGGTGGCGCCCAATTTATGTTCTATCAGAGCCACTTGAAGGAGAGCATTCAATAGTTGATGATTCAGATTTTATTGAAGCAGATAACCATTTGAACAACAGGCTCGAACTTTCCCCAAGAGTGGTGATCCCCAGGGCAGTTGGTGATGGGGAACCAATGATTGAATCAGTACATACGGTCCTAAGGGATGCAATAAAGGGTGACTCGGAATTTGGAATTAGAAATGGTATGAGGGTGGTTGGTAACGATATTGTTGTTGAAAATTACTCTACTGGTGATGCTGTGAAGGCATTACTAGAATTAAGCGAAAATGACTCGGTTGGTGATATTTTATCTGGCGCAACTTGGGCTCAAAGAGTAAATGGGGTGGCCTTTTTCTCATTTAGTCCCGAAAATGGTTGTGAATCAGGTTGCTTACAGTACTCTCGGATAGAAGTAATGGTTCAAGTTTCATCAAATAGTGAGTCAATAGAGGCAGTTGAAGGCCTACAGACTGCAGTAATACAATCTTCTGGAAAATATGGTATTCAAGCAGAAATGTATGTTTCAGGAGATGCAGTACAACTTAACCTCGTCCTGACAGGATTAACTACTTCCCAACTAGAATCTACTGCCATTAGTTTAGTAGTTTCTACTCTAGTTTTAGTTGCATTGACTAGGAGAATAGGGCCAGCAATAATTGTCATCACACCCGTTGCGATTGCATCAATTTGGGTTGTTGGGGCGATGGCAATGCTGAATTTAAATTGGAATGTTCTAACTGTAATGGTAACTGCTCTAACAATTGGGCTTGGAATAGATTATTCTATTCACGTTTGGAGAAAATTTGATTCTTTGAAGCACAAATTTGAACCTTGGGAGGCAATAAAAGAGATGCATGCTAGCACAGGTACAGCCCTTGTATTATCTGCAAGCACAACGATATGTGGGTTCCTTGTGCTGAGAATTTCACCTATGCCTGTAGTACAGGACTTTGGAATTGTAACATCTCTAACAGTATTCTTCTCATTGGCACTCGCACTAGGTTTGATGCCCATCCTTCTCACTGCAGATAGTATGATGGACAATGGTAGTGGTTTGTTTAATGATGAATAGTTATTTACAATCATTCAATTTGTAAATCATTGACATCAATATCTAATTCCCTAGCTACCAAGAAAAGTGCCATCCAAATTGTGACATGCCCAAGTGTTTTCCTCTTTTTTTGTGCCCTCTCCATAATTACTTTTTTAGATAATTTTGAATCTTTAGAAATGGTTTGTAGTAGGGAAATCACATCAAATGATTTGTTTTCATTATTTGTATTCTTTGAGATTTCTAGCGGTGTTTCCTTAATTCCATCAAAATCTAATTTATTTTCATGATTATCCCCTCTAGGGGATTTATCTGATTGGACCTTTTCTATTTCCATTGAGAATTTAGGGGGTTCTTCTATCAATCTTTGCCTTGGGAACCAACCTAGCGGTACATTAATTTGTGAAAAATCAGATTTTGGAGATAATCCTGAATCAGAAGATTCTAGCCACCCTTTGGAAATTAATTTTGTAAGTAAATTTTCCGAATCTTGAGGCGAAAGCCATCCCAGGTCGAGGCTCCAAGTTCTAGTAATCGAGTTTGGGTCAAGTGGTTCATTACCCCAAGTTCTCCAAGTCATTGCCAGAAGTCTTTGTATATCCTCGATTGCTTCGGCTTCCCTGCTCATTTAATCACCCAATATCCGAGACCCGTCTAATATCCAACCCGCAATCTGCCCAGTCCACCTTAAGGGAATAACTTCCCCCTCGTCGGGTGCCAACCACCAATCGAAAGAATTGCGAATGTACTTTGGCAAACGATCAAAAACAAAACCCAAATCACCTCTTGTTTTACTAATTAGTAGGACCGATTTTGGCCCTATTTTTTCAACCTCGTTAAGCCTTGGTAATAGTACATCTGTTATGTAAGTAAGTGTAGAATTACTCGGTATTATTATTGAAATCATAATCTGTTCTGAAACTGCATGTCCAAGAGATATTTCTTTATCAGGTGAGAATAAATCGATCGCTGCTCTTTCACAACCAACCATCAATAAATCCATGACTTCCTTGTGGGATGTTGCACTAGAATCGACTTGTATCTGACGAAATTCATCGATGAATTGTCTAAGAAAGTTAAGAGGCATATTTTTCCTGATATTCCCCCTAAATTCTATGTGAATTGGGTGGTTAGAAAGGCGGTGATCATGAAACTCAACAGGGCCAGGCCATAGCCCTTCTTCACTCCAAACAAATCTTGCCCAATATTCCACAATGCCCCCCCTCAAATGAGGTTAGAGCATCAACCATATGTTAATCCACTTATCGCAACAACAAAGCGGTATAATCACCTGCGGCGGCTCAGGTGAATAACTGAATGCTAAAATAGGGTCAGTTGCACAGGAGATGTTTGATGAAGGAATATATTGCTCGTGATCCAAAAACTGGTATGCCGCTGGCGTTTGGGAAAAGAGGGATTTCCTATAAGATAGATGAGGCCTATAGAGCGCCAAAAGGTCCTTGGGATGCAATAAAGCATTATGAAATAATTTCAATATGCGATGGATCTATTCAGGCATTAGAGGTTAGATGGAAAGAAAAGCCCCAGTTGATAACTAGGACCGATGCAATTAGGGCATTACCAAGAATAATGAGGGAGGAGCCAGAATCAGTTCATAAACAACTAATTTTAGCCCTTTCTGACATCAAACCAGAAGTAAGAATTTCAGCACTTTTCTCACTTCCATATTGCGCTCTAGTAGAGACTGATGAGCTATTTGAGAATCTCCATGAATTGTTAGACGATGTAGATGTTAATGTTAGGAAAGCGGCTTCAACATGTTTGGAAATTGTAGCACCTGTATTTCCATCGGCCACAGAAGAAACATTGTTTCAAGAATTGCAATCAACAGTTGCATCTAGGAGAAAGCACGCGTATTCAGCATTGAAGGAGATGTGCCAAGTATGGCCAGAAGTTGTAGTTAATCATCTAGATGAGTTGCTACGGTCTGATAATCAAGGTTTAAGATTGGAGGCAGCAAGAATATTGCCCCCACTCGCGCGTACTAAATCAGCCTCTGTATGGGATTTGATTGGATGGTCATTATCCGACGAATCGGGACCAGTTCGTGCTCAGGCGGCTAGAACCTTGCCTACACTCGCAAATATTCATCCACAAATGGCTAAGATATTGATAGAAAATTCATTATTTGACACAAACAACCAAGTTAGGAAATCTGCTTTGAGGGCATTGAAATCAATTGATGTGAGCGGCTTTAGAATGAACCGTTTGTGTATTGATGGCGCAAGGCACAGTGACCCGGAAATTCGCAGAGCATGCATTTTAATGATGCCAAGGCTATTCACCGAATCAGAGATGAGAATCCAAGCATTGGAATTGTTAAGACAAGAAACTAGACCCGAATTAATTTCTCTTTTGGAAGAAATTTCAATAGATCCTGAAATTGAAGGTGGGGAAGATGAAAAGAACCGTTTCTTGGCACCCGTGCCACAAGCTACAAATGAAGATGGAACACCGATACTGCCTTCTTTAGAAACAGGTTTGGATAAGAAAATAACAGACGTGAAAAGTGATGATAATTCAAAATCTGATGAAACAGATTGATTATTGATTTTGCGTCATCGTTAAAGAGGGGCGTCAGGTGGGGCGGTCGCTGAGTGATACCATGAGTGGGAAATCGGGCGATTGGAAGGCCGAGCAATTCGAGCGATTGTGGTATGGTAAAAGTGCCAAGGGGGAGAATCCAGTGAAGGCTGCTAAGTTCCGTCAGTACATGCGAGAGCATGTAAGACAAAAGGTACCAGATATCAAGTCAGTTAGTAGGAAGAGAGCTGAGACTATTGGCGATGGGGGTGGAGTACACATGAATGAGAATAGGTACTTTACTAAAGAATACTGTCTGAAGTATTGGATGGGCGAACTGCAAGAAGAAATTCGAGAAGCAGAGTCCTACTAATTGGGCAGGTGATCGAATGTCGAGTGATTCTACATTATCCAATGTTAAGTTTGATAGTTGGGATTTAGAATCCAATATTCTAAATTCATTATCCGAGAATGGTTGGAGTTTTGCAACAAAAATTCAAGCAGACGCAATTCCAATCGCTAGAATGGGACGGGATGTCGTAGGACAGGCTAGAACTGGTTCTGGAAAAACTGCAGCATTCGGAATACCGTGCATTGAATCAACAGAAATTAACGGAATTACTCAAACTCTAATTATCACTCCTACTAGGGAGTTAGCCCAGCAGGTATCTGAAGAACTTAGTTGGTTAAAGGGTGATAAGGGCTTGAAAATTGAAACAGTATATGGTGGTACTGATATTGAAAAGCAAGCAAAGACACTCGATGGCGGGGTGGAAATAATTGTTGGTACTCCGGGTAGAATTATTGACATGTCAAAAAGGGGTCACATCAATCTTGAAGGAATTACTAAACTATGCTTAGATGAAGCTGACAGAATGTTGGATATGGGGTTCTTTCCAGACATTATTTGGATACTAGAAAAAATGGAAAATCGAAAACAAACGATGTTGTTCAGTGCGACCTTCCCAGAAGAAGTTCTGGAAGCTGCAAATACTTTCATTTCCGATGCAGAACATGTAATGTCTGATGATTTAGAAGTAGAAATACCTGAAATTCAACAACTTCACATTTCAGTAGGTAGGGCTAACAAATTATGGGCTTTAGGTAGGATATTAGTTAAAATGGATGAAGATGATCAAATGATGGTTTTTACCAACACTAAAAGGATGGTAGACTTACTAGTACAACGTCTTAATAAATTTAGGCTTAATGCAGTAGGTCTTCATGGAGATATGCCTCAAAATAAGCGCCAGAGAATAATTGAATCATTCAAAGAAGGTAAAGATAAGGTGTTAGTTTGCACTGATGTTGCTGCTAGAGGAATTGATGTTGATGGGGTTACAATTGTGGTGAATTATGATTTACCTGACGATGTTGAGAGTTATGTTCACAGAATTGGAAGAACAGGTAGGATGGGCAGAAAAGGTGTTGCTTGGTCATTTGTTAGCGGTGAAGACGAGGGGCAACTTCAGAAGATTTCTGCAACATGGAATCTTGAAATTCCAGAATCAAATCCACCCGAGTTGCCTGAAGGAGTTACTAGGGACCCAGTAAAAAGACAGAAGGATTGGGCTGAAGTTGCAAATAATTTTGGTATGGTTACTGTAAAATTGTCAATAGGGAAAAAACATGGCGCATCTAATCATAATCTCACCGATTGGTTCCATAGTGAGGCTAGACTAGGCCAACTTGCTATAGGGGAGGTATCAATTTCAGAAAGTTCTAGTCAGGTAGAGATTCATCTTGATAAGGTTGAGTCGGCGATCAAGGTAATGGAGAATAGAAAGTGGGATGGTAATTCAGTTAATCTTGAAATTTCTAGATCAGGGATTTAATCACTCTTCCTCATCTAGGTTTGATTTCCATTCAAATTTCATAACAGCGACTAAGGTGACAAATGCACTTGTTAAAAGATATCGAAATGATTTTCCCGAGATATTTTCCCATTCTCTAATCTCATCAGCGCATTTTGCAGATACTATATCTTCACACCCTTCTGCCTCCAATTTTTCTTTCTCTGCATCATTATCAAAACCTAGAGTGTAAGCTGATGATGTGGCTAATAAGCCAGCAATTAACAGCATTACAATTGACCATTTAGGTAATGGATTTCTTTGTTTAATTTCCTTTGGCATAGAAATTAACTTTGCAATATCTCCCATTTCACGAGTTTTGGATGGGCCCCCTGCGAAAATAAACCAAGTTGTCCAACCTATTAGGATGATTAATAAAAATCCTGAATCTAGCATTAATTGGTGAAAATCCCACATTGGTGACCAGCACCCATATTCCCCTGATGCACTGCTACATCCATTGACTGCTAGCGGGTAAAGAATCAGTAGCCGAGCAATATTGAGGACACTCAATACTAGTGTCATTGAAGCAATTCCTCTTAATTTCAGATTTTTTGAAATTCCGGGGGTCATCCAAATCATGAAACAAACAAAGGCAACCTCATGAATTCCGACACACTCATCAGTGACTGCTAGCAATGGGATGTCACTACCAATCAAATTTGGATGTTTGAAATCAATTACATTGACCAATCCATTTTCACTAGTAGTAATTGTAATGGTATCGGAACCAAAAATTAGTGAATGAAGGTTATACCATATCCAAGCAATAAATTCTTGATAAATAGAAAAACTATCCTCTGGATGAGTCATCCATCGATAGAGTAATTCAGCACCCACTAGCAAAAAAACAACAGTAAAAATAATTTTTACTTTGCCTGCAATTTCTGACCAAGATACATCGTCCTGGCTCTGCTCCATGGTGGCTCGATGTGTTACTCCATATCAAAATAACATCCTGAATGGTTTGAAAAGTGTAGTGTTTGTCGAAAGATTACGGGTGCGGCTATGCAAACCATCGACTTGTTGGGATATCACTGCCCTGTTCCAGTAAATGAGACTAAGAAGGCCCTTGAATTATTAGTTCAAGGTGAAATTCTTGAGGTAATTGCAGATGATTCCGAAGCAAAGCATGATATTCCCAAGTTATTGGAGAGGGTTGGAGCAAGATTGGTCTCTCTCACGGAAGATGCCGGTGAAATTAGATTTTACATAGAAAAAAGTGGGGGCTCCAAAATGGTTGATAATAATTTACAAGTGAAACTTATGGAGTCTGAGCAAATCCCTGCTGATGCACGACTTCCAACAGAAAAAGGAGAGTTTAGAATTAGGGTTTTTCATGAGGAGAATACGGGTCTTGATCATGTTGCACTAACTATGGGTGATATGTCGGGCCCAGATCCAGTTTTGGTTAGAATACATTCAGAATGCCTTACTGGTGACGCTTTTGGTAGTCTTAGATGTGATTGTGGCCCTCAACTATCATCTGCAATGTCATTAATTCAAAATAAAGGATGGGGTTGTATAGTATATTTGAGGCAAGAGGGTCGGGGTATTGGGTTACGTGAGAAAATTAAAGCTTACAATTTACAAGACGATGGTGCTGACACAATGGATGCAAATATTATTTTGGGGCATCCCCCTGATGCAAGGGATTATAGAATCGCAACTGATATTTTGAATGCAATTGGAATTACCGAAGTATGTCTTTTGACAAATAATCCAGACAAGGTTAACCAAATTCAAAGTATGGGGATTCGAGTTGTAGAAAAAATGCCAATTATTGTTGGAGTAAGTAAAGAAAATGTTGATTATTTGACTACTAAAGCAGATAGGATGGGCCATTCAATTGATTCAGATTCTTTAACTAAAGATTAGGTAAATTGGTAAAGAGGGCCGCGGCCGGGAATTGAACCCGGGTTGGCGGGACCACAACCCACCGTCATAACCTCTAGACCACCGCAGCCAATAGGTGAGACTCCCACATACTAGCCCCTAATCAACCGTTCTACGTGGCCATCAATACGAGAGATTGAAGGTCTCCAACAACTCGGAGGCAAATATGGAACGCAGGTCTCGAGGCTCTCCAGCAATATTCCTAGCAATGCTAATCTTTGCATCAGTCCCATCTTTTGCAATAGCCGATACTGTAATTCGTTCGGATTCGATTGACCTATTTCCTGAAGGTTCTTTCGAAAATGCTAGCGAATGGTCAATTTCAACTCAGCATGGTTTCACTCAGGGAGTATCTGCACACTGGACTGAAGCTATGGTTACTGATAGCCATTTGTCATTCACTCATTCAAGGCCAAGAAATATTGATCAATATACTAGTTGGTCAAGTTTTTCTACAACTAATAGTAATGAATCAGTCGGTGCTCCTGATGGCGGATACACATGGAGCAAGGGCCCTGAAATAGAATTGTCTGGTTTTTCATTCACTGATCATTACAACAAACCATTGTTGAATGCTAAAATCATAGTTTATTTTGCTATCCCAGACACGCTTCAGGATGATGAAGTTAGAATAGAAATGGACTGGGATGGCCAGATTTATCTTCTTGAAAAGTTCGCTCACACCCAATCCGCAATCAACAATATGCAAGGTAACCCACTTGAATTGTCTATTGATAATTTGAATAATTGGACCTGGGCCGAACTCGAAAACACTATGATTACCATTGATTATGCGTCTTCTGGAGGTATTGATGATAGTGAAGTACAAGTCGATGCAGTCGGAATTCAAGTGGAATACCAAGCCCAATGGTCGGGCCTAGATTCTGCTAAGGCAACCCATTCTACAACAATGTCAATGTCGCCATTCTACGATTTTAACTTGGCTGAAGGAAATCACAACAACGTAGTCACTGGAAGTTGTGGCCTCAATTTAGCAAGTGGGACGTCAGGAGTCTGGATTACTCCGCCTCTTCAATTACCCCACGATCAATCATGGGGTAGAATTCATATTTATGGTAATTCAACTAATTCTATTGAAATTCAATCAAGTAATGATGGTGTAAGTTGGTCAGAGGGTATCAGCTATAATGACAATTCAGTTATTTCTGGAGATGGCTTTGTTCGTGCTGAAATTGTGATATTTGATGGATGTATATCAGGAGTTAGAATTGATTTTAATGACCCGACTATTTTGATTAATGGTGAAATTTCAGGAATTTCAGATGGTTTAGTAGATAATTTCAGTTATCTTAGCGTTGCAATTGCTAACGAATTAGTTGGCACTCATTCAATGGCAATTGGACAATTTCAACTTTCAATACCTGTCGGCCGTTTCTTACCTTCTGAAGGTGAAGATTTGACTATTGGGATTGGGGCTAGATTTTACTGGTCATCTTCTGGAGAAGAAGAAACATTAGTTGCACAAATTGAGGATATCGCGTTATCTGGAGGTTTTGTAGTGGAATGGGATTTGGATCCAACATGTGAATCACCTTCAGATATTTATCTAGAAGAAGATGGGATTGGTAGCGTAATTCCTTTTAGGAGTTCATGCTCTGATGATATAACTCCAACTAATTTGTTGCAAGTTTCAGTTTTATCCAGTGATGAAACATTGGTAATCGCTTCTGTATCTGATGGAAATATCGTAATTAGTCAACAGGCGGAAAAATCTGGGGTTGCAACAGTGCAAGTATTTACAACGGATGAAAGAGGAAATCAATGGTCATCATTCATGGATGTTGTTGTTTCTTCGATAGACGACCCGCCATCATACGGCAATCTTCCACTAGAAGTTTTAGTGCCTGTTGGCGACCCTGTATCAGTTTCCCTTAACGTTGCTGACATAGATACAGATATGGATAATTTGACGATAGTCACGGATACATCTTGGGCAACTATAGATCAATTTGGTAACCTTTTGCTTTCGCCGCTATCACCTGGTACATTTGACATTTCAATTACAATTTCAGATGGCACTACAACAATAACTGAATATATTACAATCCTTTCAACTGCAGATCCAGATTTGCTAATAGAAGATGTAGATTTCAATCCGGATGAAATGATAGTTGGCTCATTAAATGAAATCAAGGTATGGGTTAGAAACGATGGTTTGAGTTCAGCATCATTAGTAACTATACGTTGTTACAATGGCCAGACTTTGATTGATAGTGCAAATATTACTCATATTGAGGATTCTAGTGTTGCATCTACTTCTTGTTATTGGCAATTACCAAATCAAGTAGGTAACACCTCACTTAGGGTATATGTTGATCCTACTCATGACATATTAGAAGTCTCAGAATTGAATAATGAATATTCTACAGTAGTTGAAATTCTACCAACAAATCAGAAAGATGGTGGTACTAATACTAATTCTAATTCAGAACCTATTCTTAATACAAACTCGATATGGATAATTTCTGTAATTGTTATTCTAGTTGCTATTATAGCAATGCAAATTGGTCCTGGTAAGGTAAGAAGAAATCTAGATTGAAAATAAAATTGAATTTTTGTTTTTACTGAAATCAACAGATTAGAACGCACCTTATGACGGATAATCCATTATTTTCGGACAATGGTTATAGGTGGCCCGTGAGTGAAAAGTTTGCTCTCACAAGTCAGCAGCGTCTGACGGGGGTGGGAGTGGGGGATGCGAAATGGGGACATTAAAAATACGTCTTGAAACAGAAGAATGGATTTACGAAGAGTATGAAATAAACTAAATCTAGTTTTATTCACCATCTTTTTGGATAGGTGTCGGTTTGCATTAAGACAAGGTTTGGCCTTGCAACTTCTCCACCATTCATATTTTCAACATCGCTACCATTTACACTCATTGTTGCTAGGCATACAATTTCACCTTTTATCGTCATGATTGCGACCTCATCTCCTCTGTTCACTTTATTATTAATTCCAACAATACCGGGGCTTGCTAATGGTGCTCCATGTGATAGGGCAGAAGCAGCACCATCTTTGATTGTAATTTTTGGTATTCCTTCTAAAAGAAATTCTACCGGTTGCAATATTTTTTTCATAGCTGCGGTTTGATCATGTTTTTTCCACAAGAAAATAGCATCACTTAACTGGTGCATTGTAATTGCATCGTTTTCTGAAAAGTAACCACTTTTACTTCTCCTAAGTTCTAGGAGTTCTACTTTACCATCTAATAGGAGCCCTAGGTCTCTGGTTAATGTCCTTACATAGGTACCCGCTTCACACTCTATTTCACATAGTATAATTCTGTCTTCTCGTTCTAATATATTGAAAGATTTGATTGTACGTTGTCGCACCTGGACCTTAACGGCCGATTCTTTTGGTGGGACATTGTGAATCCTCCCTTCTAGATTGGAAATAGCATTTTTCAATTTTTCATCATCGATTTCCATTGGAATTTTAATTATACAAATATAGTGTTTCTCGCCCTTCAAAATTCTTCCAGTTAGTCTCATTGCCGAACCCGACAATAAAAGCAGACCACCATTGGCAAATGGATCTAAAGTACCTCCATGTCCTAGTTTCTCAACCCCTAACATATCTCTAGCCCATGCGGCTAATTGGTGACTACTAGGGCCGGATGGTTTATCCAAAAGAATCCAACCCCCGTCAAGGAGTTGTTCAATTGTTCGATCCTCGGGTGGGCAACCGTACTTTGGTTCAGATGTTGCATCATTATCTAATATTGTCCAGTCACCCTCTGTCAAAATTATCCCTCCCTTTTGTTAAGTGCTTTCTCAACCATATCGGCAACTTCTACAGCAGTTAGCGAGTCAGTTTCGATAATCATATTGTATGGTGACATGTCTTCAAGAGATATTCCGTAAAGTTTGTTATATCGCTTTTGATCACTATCCATTCTTTCTCTAATTCTTGAAATCGCATCTTCCTGAGATCCCCCTTCTCGCTTAACCACTCTGTTCCCTCGCTCTTCAATTGAAACGGATAGCCAAAGTCTGATACATGAGATTTCTTGCCGGAATGCCCACCAACCACTCAATCTAGACTCAACTATCTCTGGGCCATCATCTTCTAACATAGATGAAATCAATCTTTTATCTAGAGATTTATCAACATCTGGTTCATTATCACATAGAATTGAAAATTCTTCTAAACTAACCCCTCTTTCTTCAGCTGAAGTTCGAAAAACTTCTCCTCCATTCAGGCTTTCCCAACCCCTTCTGTGGCATATTTCATCGACAAGAGTGGTGGTTCCACTTCCAGGGTGGCCGCTAACCGTTAGGAGGACCATTATCATCGCCTCCATACATTCCTACATATTTGGCATCTCAAGCGACCATCGGGTGCTCTTTCTACATCCTGCGAGTCGCAATCAGGGCAACTAGAGCCTTCCTTAGGTGGCGCTACAGAACCCCGCTCCTCAATTTTTTGTTCAGACTTTTCGTTAATTGCTCCGAATCTTTTTCTCGGACCATCCCTGCTACGAGTGGCTTTTCTTGTCGTAGTTTTTCCTGCTGCGTCTTGCAAATCTTTGAGGTATGGTTCAGGTATTGTATCGCCTGATAGGACTAAGGGGTGGGTTCTATATCTGACCAATTTAATGTGCCTATCTACAACTCTCCCTAGGGGTGCTGATGTGGTTATGTATGTGATAATCCAAGCAGGGAAAAATAGTACTTTATCGTGTAACAAGTTCCATTCTGCAACCCATGGCAGGCTGACATAGTTAACTCGAAAAGACTCTACACTAATTGACATCCAAGAGAAAATAGCAATTATGAATACGAAAGTGAACATCATTGGTTTCATCATCGAGTTCTGTAATTTCATTTGCTCTGGCATTAATCTCTGCTGCAGTTTCTGTATCTTATCCATTCTAGCTTTGTCACGATTTATTCGTGCCTCATTCATCAATTTTCTAATTTGTTTATTTCTATGTGCTAGGTGGGCTTGCTTCAGGGGGTCCATAAAAAAGGATCTAAATACAGTATTAACAATCATGATGGAAGAACCGACCAATGTCACAGTAATTACAAACCATATATCAGAAAAAGGAATAATTGGACTAAGTATTGAATCAGCGCCATTTGCTAAGCCATTTCTTATTGATGGGTTGATGATTAGTACAGACATTAGAACCAAGAGTAGCAGCGGTGTCATCATTGAACCCATTCCGGGCAATGCTTCATCCTCTGAGTCCTCAGGCATGGAACTGCGGCCATGCCGCAATCGCATGAACCCTTCGTATGTAGTTGGACTTGAATTCGTTCTTACAAGCCAATTAAGTAATTACCATTGTAAATTAAATAATTTTTAATGCGGTAACTTTGAGATGGGGTACCCCCCATCAGAAACTGATACAATGGCCAGCCCCGATGAAGTCTTGGCAACTGTTAGGGATGCTTTAGATGCCGGAGATTTAGAATTGGCTGAAAAAACTCTACGTGATGCAAGTAGGAATTGGAAGAGGGAACCGGAATTCGCAATTCGCCACGCAAATATACTGGCTAGATTGGGTAGGCATGCCCAGGCGCTTAAGGTCTATAGAAAAGCAATGAAGAAGGCTCCTGAACGTTTGGACGCATGTAAAGGGGCTGCAGAATGCGCAATTCAGGTTGGTAATGGAAAACTTGCTGAGCGTTTATACAGCAGGGCAACAGGTCTTGGATTAAGTTTGGATGAAGCAGCATTAGGTATTTCCCGCTCCCTAATTATTCGATCACAACATCACCAGGCATGGGATAAGGCTTTGATTCAGTTTAATGCATCAGGAAATAAATCTAAGGATTTACATTCTCTTTTGAAAGAGATTTCTGCACAAGTTGGTTCAAGTGTGCCACAATTAGATCAGTACGATTCTATTGAAATTGATTTCGAGTATGCAGATAATCGTGCTGAAATGAGTGATGTTAATTTGTCAGACAACTCATATGAAGCTGGATCTATCGAAGCAATGGCTGGATTAGATAGAAATTCATTATTAGATTCTAGTAAATCGATAGATGATGAAATATTAATCGATTCAACTATTGGTTCAGGGAAGACTAATCTAGGTATTGACTTGTCAGCATTAAATATTTCAGAATCTGAAATCCAAGATAATGATGATTTTGTAAATAATAGCGATGAAGAATCAAAGTCTGAAAATAAATCTAAATCATCATTTTCAGATAGCCTTGAAGGTCCTGATGAGTTAGAATCAAGTGATGATCCCTTCGATGATTGGCCAGATGTATGACCATAATTAGTTAATATTTATTCGAAATCAAATGAACATGTTCCACAAACATTAGCTCCAGGAGCATTTACTGAACTACATATTGGACAGGTTCGCCCTTCTTCTTCGTCAGCTTCTTGAGGTTCATCCTCAGAATCATCGTCTTCAGTTGATACATTATCACCAGTGATTTGTGCTAGTGCTGCATCCATCGATGCCTCATCATCATTTTCTTCACCTTCTGAATCAGAATCCTCTTCTGAACCCTCTTCCTCTTCTGGTGTATCATCTTCATCATCTTGTTCATCTTCTTCTGAGCCAGCATCCTCTTCAGGTTCATCCTCATCATCTTCTTCAGTGTCACCTTCTGATTCAATATCATCCTCAACTACATCTTCTGTTTCCTGCTCTTCGACATCCTCATCTTCTTCGGATTCATCATCTTGCGGGGGGGTTGGAATATCTACATCAAGTTCGTCTCCAAATGTTGCGCCATGGAATTCTTGTGCTTCGCTAACCTTGTATTCAGCATTAGAGTCCCCTACTAATTCGTAAATGACTTCAATTCTCTCATCTTTTTCAATTACTGGTATGTGCCAAGTAACCTTGATTCCATTTTCATCATCCGCTTTTTCCATATCCGCTTCCCGGACCCCAGAATCACTACGGATATTGTATCCTTTAATCTCAAATGAACTTGGAACTATATCATGAATCAATAAGTCTTGAAGTGCAGAATCAGATTTATTTTTGAACATTATCAAAACTTCATACCTTCCTGAACCTCCAGCAGGGTATACTTCCTTACCAGTACTGAATTTCCTTCTTTTGTGAATAACACGAATTGAAGGTACATCATCCACAACTCTTGTAGCTACTGGGCCATACCTCTCTGCACTAAAATCAGTTCTCATTGGGGCAGCGACCATGTCATTATCAGGTGTTGGATCTGGTGCAATTAGTGGATAACTAATGCTCATTTCTTGGCCGGGTTCGAGTCCGATAGGACCTTTCGTTCCAATTGTAAGTTTCATTGTATGCCCTGGGCCATCCGGGCTAATCGCATCTTGCTCAAGAGTTACACCATCAGTCACCTCTATTCTGAATTGTTCCCTTACTAGCTCATTACCATCTATTGAACAAACAACTTGTTCAAGATCAGGGCTATTGAAAATTCCAGGTACATCGTCAGTTAGTCGCATAAGATTGATTGTTGCAGAACCTGTGTTTTTGATGGTTATTTCAGAATTAACTGTGGCCTCCCTGTAGGTTCTTAGAATGTCTGTTGAGTAGGTTTTATTCACCTCTGCCTCCAAAACCTCGATAGTATATTGTTCAAGTTCAATCGATCCTTCTGTAGAATGAGTTACTCTAGGAATTACGGTAAAACCTAACTCTTGGTTGAAGTTTGGCTCTTCTGTGGCTGGCACTATTGCAACATCACTTTCCCATCTACCATCTGGATGTACGTCTTTCTCCACATCTGTGATATCGAAAAGAAGATCTTCGGAACCTGCTTGTTTTACTTGTAGTCTAACTAAATCCACTGCAAATGATGAACGATTTTCGAAGACGGCTTGACATCTCCAGTTGTCTGGTCTTTCGTCTTCCTCAACATCCATATAACTGAATCCACGGCAAAATGCATCAAGTTCAACTATTGACATTCCAGAAAGCGTTGCATCAGCATTGTATGTAGCAGTGGTCTTGCCAGCAGAAACTTCATCAATTACTTCAGTCATCAACTCAGCATTTAGTGGAAGTGTCCTCTTGCCGCCCGGAGAGATGTCTCCGACAAACCACGTTAGAGTATTCTTACCAATACTGTGAGATTCGCCCTCAGAAATTGTCATTTGTTCGGGTATTTCACGATTAACTTCAACATTGTGAAGATCAACTGGTCCTACATTCTCAACCTCAAGTTCTATGATAATATTTTGAGCATCTTCCTGACAAACCGCCGAAGTGCTTCGCTCCTGTTCGCGTTCTGGTTTTGTATCGATACGTTCTCGAACTGAAAGCATTACAGGTCCTGAAACAGAATAATCACTGGTATGTGCTTGGCCAGCCTCAAGTTCTTGTAGTGGTTGATGGCTTTCATCTACGTTAGTAGAGCCCAACTTGCTTAGGAATATGTCAATGTCCCAAAGCCTATCTTTTTCGCTAGGGTTACTGATTGTCAGTGTTCCATCTACATTTTGCTCAATTACATCTCCATCAACAGATAGAGTTGCGTTTTCCGACTCGTGCAATGAACCTTCCAATTTATCTCCAGGAATTTGATCAACATCATCCAAAGCACGAATTTGGGCGCCAGCGTGAATGACATCCTCATCGGTATCCTCTGTTTGTGTATCATTTTCATCGCTTCCAGATTCATCAGACATTAGTGGAGCAGTCAAGGGGTCATGAATCTCAGAATCACTATCTTCAATTGATTCATCGGTTGAATCTAGTGGAGAGTGTTCCTCAGTATCAATTGACTCTTCACTGAGTTCATCCATTGCATTGGAAAATGCATCTTCAGCACTCGGTACATCTAGTAAATCTACATCAGGAGCCTCAATTTCGGAATCATCCTCTCCCTCAGAATCTTCTACAACAGGAGTAAGCAAATCAAGAGCTGCTGCAGGTGAAGGTGAATCATCCATTGGTGGTGGTGCATCCATAGGCGGTGGAGGTGGTGCAGCAGACATTGTTGGATCTGCTGTAGGAGTATACAAAGCATAATGAGGAGGAAAAGAATACATTAAATATTAAGTAACAAAAGAAAAAAAAGA
>CAYNXD010000074.1:0-53630 GCA_964401115.1 uncultured Candidatus Poseidoniales archaeon
CTCCAACCGTTTATGAGGGGTGTGCGAGTCGGTTTGAATCGTGGGACGTCGTAGAGAGGAAATTGTAGACCAGGAATTACTTGCCCAGATGGAATCTGGTGACGAGAAGATTAGAGTCAAAGTTCCCAACGAGAGAGTAAATGAGATGTTCGCAATTGCTGAACAAATCCTTGGCGGTAGGAGGCTTCGAGCAATTTGTGCTGACGGTGAAGAGAGAATCACTAGAATACCTGGGAAAATGCGTAGGAGGCAGTGGGTTAGAGAAGGAGACTTGATAATCATCCAACCTTGGGATTTTCAACCCTCAAAAGCAGATGTAAAAATGCGCTACACCAAAACCCAGGCACTATATCTTTCACGTAAAGGAGTACTTCCAGAAATAGTTGATGTTTTTGGAATGGGTGGTGGTGAAGAACTATCTGGAGATGAAGGGGGGATATGGGATGTTAATGAGGAAGATTCCGTAGCCGCTTCTGATGATAATTTAGATGAGTCCTCTGACGAGGCGTAAAGATAGGGGGGATTACCATAGCGCGCAGGAAGGGCGCAAAGCGTCGGGCAGAAAAGCGCGACTGGGCTGATTTAGCCAAAGAGCAAGCAAAAATTAATCTCGATGCTTTCCCAGATCAAGATTGGTCAGAATTTGAAGCTGATGATGACCGTTCAGAAATCGAGAAGCATGAAAAATCGATAGACAAGCAACTTGAGAAACTAGATGAAGCAGGATCAAAATTTCATTGGATGAAAGAGAAAAAATATTCACAAATGTTCGGGGAAATCGAACATAAATTGACCGGTGCGCTTGGTGTTGGTCAGTATGATTGGGTAGATCGACGTGTCTTTGATCAAGTGTTTGATCAGTCAACACTTATGGCGGTATACAAATTGATGCAGCAGGATCACATTGACACAATAGAGTGGCCAATTGCAAGGGGGAAAGAGGCGCACGTCTTCTATGCGACATCACAATCAGGCCCCATTGCAGTCAAGATTTTTCATACAAGTAATGCTGTTTTCAAGGGTTTAATGCAATACATTGAGGGCGATCCAAGATTTGGCGGTTTGAGACGAAGGCATAGAGAACTGGTCAATGTTTGGGTACAGAAGGAGCATAGAAACTTAACCAGAATGAGAAAACATGGAGTTCGTGCACCGGAGTCTCTAGTGACACACAAGAACGTGCTAGTAATGGAGTATTTGGGCGATGAGAATGGCCCATCCCCTAGGTTAAGAGATGTAGAAGTGGAAGAACCTGAAGAGGTATTCAAATCGTTGCTTGACCAACTACGAATTATTTGGCAAGATGCAGGACTTGCTCACGCAGATTTTTCAGAATATAATATCATGATTCATGAGGGTGAGTCTTGGATAATTGATGCAGGGCAATCAGTTGTTCAAAATCATCCTAAAGCTAAAGAATTTCTTGTTAGAGATGTTACTAGACTTGTTCAATGGGCAAATCGTAATGGGGTCGATGCAGACTTAGCAGAATCAACCCTTTATGTTATTGAATAGTAAATTTCTACATTCCTCTGCAAGGGTTGGCTTCAAAGAGGGGGGGCAAGTCGGGTCGGCCAATGGAGACATCAGTACGCGTGCCTAAAGACCGCATAGCGGTATTGATTGGAAAGGCTGGATCGACACGTAAAGGTTTAGAGAAGGCAGCAAATGTTAGTCTGTTAATCGATTCTACGAGTGGGGATGTATCCATTACTTGGGATCCTTCTAATACCGATCCAGTTAAGATGATGAAATTCCCGGAAATTATCAAAGCCATTGGTAGGGGCATGTCACCAAAGAAAGCAATCAAGTTACTCGAAGATGAGTGTTATTTCCAACTATATGATATGCGTGAGTGGGTTGGTAAGCAACATTTACAGCAGAAGCGTATGAGAGGTAGGCTAATTGGAAGTGAAGGCAAAATACGCCGTTTTATTGAGCAAAATACCGGCTGTGAGATGGCAGTTTACGGTAGCACAGTGGTGTTGATTGGTGATGAAGAAGGCCTTCCTCTAGCGAGCAATGCTGTGGAGAGGATTCTACGCGGGTCTGAACATGGAACCGTAATAAAAGCGCTTGAGCGAGAGAGGCGAGACAAAAAGATGGCAGCTAGAAGGTTGGATTACATAGAAGAGAAAGGAAGCACCTCTGGAAGTGGTTTTGAGCAACTTGTTCCAGGTTTAGCAGAAGCTCGTCAGAGGAGTCGGCGTCACAAATCTTCCCAAGTAGATCCAGATGACGAAGTTGCAGTAGCTGAAATGATGGAATTAGCAGATGACGAATCAGTTTCTTGGGCCGAAGAATGAAGTGGCCGATCGTTATTTCTGGTTATCCAATATCCTAGCCAAATCCCTGAAAGAGCGACTAAAAGTAATGATGGAGAGAATGAAGAAACAGCTCCAACCGACTTTTGACTTGCTCCTTGAACAACCATGTAAGCATCGTTGTTTGCTTCATCCCGCTCAGATACAGCATCGATTGGATCAACAGTTAATCGGATGTCAAATTCACCAACGTTCAGAACCGCAACTGACCAAATCAATTCTTCTTGTAAGTCAGCCAGTGCAATAGGTGGTAAAGTTCTAGATTCTAAGGTGGTCCAAGTAACATCGTTATTTCGATCCGCTGGAGCAGTTTGAAGTCGCACAGTAACTGTCCCGGGGTATGCTTCATTACTAACTAGGACAGAATTAATCGTAACCTCACCATCAGACCCAGCACGCACTACCAATCTATCAACTGAGGCAGACGCCCATGAAAAATCAAAACTTGGAAAAACTACGAAATGTTGAGTCGTGGAATAATCACTATTTCCAGCCTCATCAACTAGTAACGCCCTTAGAGACAGAAATTGGCCCTGTTTAGTTGACCAATCTATTGATGGGGATAAGGTTGCAGAGAGGCCAGTTCCTACATCGACCCATGAGCTAGTAATATCAGGATTATCACCAATCCCATCAGAATCAAATCCGTACTGGATTTTAGTTTCTGTGATGTTTATTCCTGATAATCCATCACTTGCTTGAACTTCAATATCTAAGCCACCAGATAAGGCAGTAGTAAGTTCTGGAACAACCCAGCCTCCAGCAACTGGTGCGTTGTGATCAATCCTGAGTGTGTAATTTATTGGATCTCCCCTATTACCCACATTGTCTACAGCTCTAAACTGGATTTGTCTCACTCCTTCTTGTAAGGAAAGGCTTCCAGAACCTCCGAAACCGATTGAATCCCAGGACGAATCAGATGAATCTCTGACTTCATATCCATTAATCCCACTTCCACCATTATCACTGGCTCCATTGAATAAATTAGTAAAAATTAGAGTATACGCCTTGTTCCAATCCGAACTAATTGAAAGTGACGGAGTTCCTACTGTTGGCCCAATTGTGTCAATACCAATATATCTTGTTTCACTAGCAGATGAGCCACCCTCATCGAACACTGTTAGTACTGGGTTCCATGTTCCTTGGCTGGGGAAACCTCCTGTTGTCCAGTCCCATCTGTATGCCAGAAAACCAGGCCCATCATTCGAAGGAACTCCTGGCCCGGGTAAATTTGTTAATGTGGCGTAATCCAGATTTGTATCACTAGCATTCCATGTGAATGATAGAGTCCCATCACTAGGGATGGAGAACCATGCGCGGTTAGCAAGCGAAGTTCCAGTGCCATAATCAGGATTTTCAATTACAAAAGCGAGATTATTGGGGGCTGTATTATCTATTGTGAAATTATCTCCATCTGTTGTTCCGGTAGAAGATCCCCCGCTCCAACCTTCCAGTCGTAATTGGTATCCGCCATCACTCACTGTGGATGAATCCCAATTGTAAATCCATGATGAAGCAGATGTGATATTTGTCAGACTAATCCAACCATTGCCATCATTTAGGTCAAGTTGTGCAGAATCAAGTCCTGTTGTAGTAGATACTACAATTGTAATAGTGCCAGATAGCACCTCGCCCTCAGTTGGACCAGTTCCAAATGTTGGAGGGGAGCTTTTAGCTGACCCCGCAGAAACACCTGCTGGTGAGATTAGCGCGAGGAAAAAAATTGCCATAAGAGCAATTGTAACTACCTGACGTCGCATGGGCACCAATCCGAGGACAACTAGCCTTTGTCTTCAACCCTTCCACTCCTTTCTTCTTGCGCATCACTTTGTGATGCGTTCCGGTTTTCTGCAACTTTCGTGCAATAGAGTTGAAGTGTAGCCCGTTACCTCGTTGATACATGAGCAGGGGTCGAACCCTATCCATCTCGCTTTTGTTGTTGATGTTTTCACTATCTCCAGTGGTGGTCGCAGAGAGTGCGGGAGATGTCACTTTTAGCGTTGATAGCATTACACTTTCCCCCTCAAATCCTGTTGAGGGGGACGACATAATTTTCACTGCGACACTAACAAATTCAAATTCAATTAATATTTCTGGAGTCGATGTTTCACTGCACCCTGAAAATTCTCAAAACACAGCATTTCACCAAGAGACTGTAAGCATTTCAGATTCAGGTTTTGTACAGATTAGTGGCACTTGGCCATCAGTGTCATTTGGATCACACTCAGTAGTTTTAGTCGTAACTCATTCTGGCTCGACAGCATCGGTGTCAAAGTCCTTCAGTGTGTCAGGATTGGCGGATTTAGTTGCAACTGATATCCAACTAAATCCAAGCACTGACATACATCAGGGCGATGTAGTAGAGATATCTGTGAACGTTAGTAATATAGGAAATATTGACGCACCCTCCTCACATTTGTTAATCCAACTTGATGGTACCTCTCTTTCAGAGTTGTCAGTACAGTCATTACCCGCAGGAACCTCTACAGTAATTCAAACTTCATTCAATGCACCTGCAGCAGGAACGCATCAGATTTCTGCAACTGCAAACTCTGCAGATGATAGTATCATTGAGAGTGATACAGGAAACAATGTAGCAATACCCCTTTCATTCAACGTATTATCAAACCCTGATTATCTCCATTATGAACAACCCAATCCTCAAATTACTGTTACAAATAGTCCAGATTCACTCATTGGGCCATGGACTCTTAGCGGTGAAATATTGCGCATGGGTGGAAGTGGGGATAGCACAATTTCGATTGGAATTTTCCGTCTATCTGGTGAGAATGAAGTTAGTATTAGAAATTTTCAACTGACATTTACTGAATCCTCACCATTACAATCATGGCAAGAAACATTGACTGTGACTGAGTTACAATCAACCGAGCCAGGTACTCATATCCTTAGGGTAAGGATAGACCCGAGCAGACAGGTTCCTCAATCCATACAATTTAATGATGATTTAGACACTCAAATAGTCATTCATCCAGAACCAAATGTGGTTGTGTCACCATATGCTTCAGCATCCAGCGATTCGGTATTATCTGGTGAGCAAGTATTCTTTGATGTTACAGTGCTAAATACGGGTACTTTACCTGTAATTGGTAATCTAAATGCTACTTTTAACAGCAATCCACTAACCCCCAAAATTGCACTAGGAATACCGGCAGGAGAGGAGAGAACTTTCACCTTCCAAGCAACTGCACAAGGTGAAGAAGACGGAGTTTTACAATTTATAGCAATTTGGGAAGCAAACCCAGCAAGTTTTGATTCATCAACTAGTGATAACACAGCCTTCGGCTCAGTCAGTCTGCGTAGCGATCTCAAACTCCGCTTCCTTTCAGAGAGTGAAAGTTGGACTCCTCAACATACGCCTCTGGTAGTAGGCAACACATACACATACACCATACAAATTGTTTCTGAAGAAGGTTCAGGTACTGAGACATTTACTTGCTTAGATCATGGTGATAACAATGAATTGAGCACCACTACATTGAACTTCTCAACTGCTGATACTAGCACTGTTATTTGTTCATTTAAAGCAGAAAATGCCGGTTCGTTCGAATTGTATGTAGTTCCGGATGGTTCGAGCGTTGCTACTTGGACAGCTACATGGTCAATTTCAGCAACTACTGGTGAAGAAGTAGGGGACCAAGAGGAGATAGTGAACCAAGCAACAATTCTCTTTATCATTGCAGGCATTCTTCTAATAGCCGTTCTCATTGCTGCTATAATTCTAACACGCGCGGTGGATGAAGATGTTGAGAGAGGAACTTACGAGTATTGCCCGTCATGTGATGGTGAAATAGAAGGCGATGAAGAAATTTGCCCTCACTGCGACTTTGATTTGGAAGAAGGGCTTTCTCAATTCCATGATTGCCCATCATGTGGATCCAATGTTCCAGATGTTATCGAGCATTGTCCATATTGCGGCGAGGTTCAGGACACATCCTCTTTCTATGAAAAGAGGGAGCGAAAGGTGAGAGTAGTTGAAGAGGTCGAAGAAGTTGAAGAGGATCTCGAAGAAATTGTTGTTGGGACTGACGATTATGGAGATAAAATCCAAGAAATGGGTTACGATGAAGAACAATTGGAATCTCATTGGGACGAGCGTCTAACTGATGCTGAGCGTGAGATTGATGAAGCTATTGCAGAGCGAGAAAAACTCTCTGAAATACCAGAAGAAGAGGAGGAAAGCGAGGTTGTGATGACTCAAATGAGACAATCACATGAGGAGGATCGAGTAGATCTAGATACGATTATCGGCGATAAAGAATCTCGCCGTCACTTGATGGATGGGGATGTTGAACTTAGTGCATCAGATGCGAATATTCGTGAAGATATTTACAAAATTACTGGCGAAGATGGTATTCTACCAGGTCAAGAAGTTGAGGTAGAATTTATTCCAGACAATACAGTTGTTGGAAACGAATTGAAAGATACTGCAGAAGTTACGGATTTCTCGGTTGAAGATGATGATGATTCATTATCCCATCAGAATGTTTCCAAAGAAAGTTCAGATGAATCAGACTTAACAGAGGAGGGGGACGAAGAGACAGAATCCTCTGATGCAGAAGATACAGGCTCTAAGCGTCGTCGTGCGGTTCGCCGTCGCGGTAATGATGGCGAATAATGATTCAATGTTTAACGCTGGGTTCAAACGCCGCGCCGCTGTCAGGTAATTGCCTGAATGATGACGAGTGGGACCGCCGAGTACGTTTGACGACCCCTATGAGTGCTGACAGGCAAACCAACCAATTTAACTACCCATTTTTCCGTCGCCTTGAAATGAAATGGGCGATTGTAGCACCTTGATGCGAGCACGCCTAGCCCTTGTATTAGCTCTGCTATGTTTCTCCACAACTCTGCTTTCCGGTTGTATAGGATTAGTGGCCAGCCGCGAATTAATGGAGTGGAACAGGGGCCAGCCAGAAATTGATGACCAGCCAATTCAATACAAATTTGAACACACTTTCGATTCGACAGAAATAGAAGCGATTATTATTAATCCAGAGCCACAAACTATCAAAATTGATTCAGAAGTTAGCGAAATGAAAGTCCTATTTAGAGTAGAAATTCCTTACAGCACATTTGCTGGAGTTGATATTAGTAATTTAACTAGTGAAATTAGATATGTACATGCAAGGTTATGGGAACCAGGTGCTAACAAGAATACAGACGCACCATTTTGGGAAGATAATGCGACAAAGACCTACTATCCACAACCAAAGAAATTCTATCCGCCATTTGAGGAAGGTGTTTGGGAACTGGAGGTAGATGCTCAGGGATATGGTTGGACATCGCCAGTAGATCAATTGTCGTTCCATGACAATTTTGAGGTTTCACTTACTTTGACAAGACCTTGCATAATATACCCCGAATCAGCAGACACAGGGGAATGTGTGCCAGTTTAAGTTAGAGGCGTAGGGCACATCTTTCTCCTTGAGCAAGATTGGCACTTACCTACCCGTGAATGATTTCTTTCAGCTCCACCTTCTACCATGAGTCTCTGAATTTCTGTTAGGCCCTGCATTAACTCATTTTTGCTTTTCTCATCCCATGAAATTTTGTGTATATTTTCTTCCCCATATCTCAATATACCATATGTTGTTTTGTTGTTTGTAATCTCTGAAACAAGATGGAGGTATGCATATAGTTGCATTTTATGGCTGTAATGAGGTTTATCAGGTATTTTCCCTGTTTTTTGCTCAACTGGCACCACTTCGTTTTCAATGATGATAATTTGGTCTGGGCGCCCACGTAATCCTGTCTTTTCATCTTGCAGTAGATTAGTTGATTTCACATCATCATTGTAAGCAATGGTGCTACCAACCGAGATACCTAATGTCTCACCTCTTTTCTCAACATCCGATGATGCAGTAAGCACTCTCTGCAATTGACCCGCAGCAAAAAGAGTCCAAAAAATAGTAGCGATAATTAGGATTGAACTAGTCAATTTCGGAGATATTATCGCATAATATAACGTAAATCCATGTAAAGCAATTGTAAGGCTACCAATAATCACAGCGATTTCAATTTTCCCACCTTCCCCCCACCCGCTACCGGTTTCTTGAGATTCAAAATCAAAAATACCAATATTTTCAATTTCAAATTCTGAAGGTGTTGGCGGTTGTGCAAAACCAAAAGGAAAACCGAGCAACTTTCTCCATGGTAGGAGCAATAGAATCATAGCTAAAATCACCCATACTAAAGCAAGTAGAACAAGATAACGAGCAATTGTAATCAAATCATCTTCACTGAAGAAAACCTCTTCAGGAGTAACAAGAGAATTTCTAACAAAGAATAAGACAATCGTATCAATTGTTAGAGTTACAACTACTGCAAACCACCAACTCCAAACAACCATTTCTTTACGGGCTTTAATGTCTTGTTGCTTGTATTTGTGCATAGCACTTCCAATTTCCTTATGCTTAATTTTCCCAAGTTCAATCGCTTCGCCTGAACCACTAACTCCGGAACGTGCAAGATGCCATGAAAGTGGGCAATACGCATGCCTTTCTAGATCACTAGCGGATACAGGTAATGGGTTTCCATCTGAATCACGCCATAATCCATCTTCACCTTTTGTTGCCTTTACAAGTTCTCTTTCTGATATAGAATCATCATTATCCAAGATGGCCGAGGGGCCTTCATCGGTGGCAGTAACATCCCCCATAGCAATTTACAAAATGAGGCTTCAGTCATGAGGATTGTGCAACGCTGGGCACAAATTTTTGTATCCAAAATTAGAACGAAGATTCCCAATCCTCGATTTTTTGATGGTGATTCCAAGTAGGGTCATCAGTGTCACCCCTTGCTTTTAGAACTTCACGAGATAGAAGCCAGTAAACTAGAGCCAAGCTTCTTCGTCCTTTGTTGTTAGCAGGGATACAGAAATCCACATTTCGAAGGTGGTTATTTGTATCACAAATTCCAACAACGGGCAAACCACTTTTTACAGCTTCAGAAAGAGCTTGCGAATCGGCTTGTGGGTCGGTAACAAAAATAACTCTTGGCTCAATGAATGTTCTTAGTTGTGGATTGGTTAGAGTACCTGGTATGAAGCGCCCAACAATGTGCCGGGCACCAATTGCCTGAGCAAACATTCTTGCAGGACGTTGCCCATACTGGCGAGCACTTACAACTAGGATTTCTCGCCCATCATATTGATTGATGAAATTAGCAGCTAAAGTCAGCCTTTCATCTGTTTTTGTTACATCAATTAGGTGAATTGTAGCTCCTTCAGTTGTCGTCTTACTGATGAAGGGTTGCATATCCTTGCTTTTGTTCTGTGTCCCTATGTGAACAGCGTTTGCTTCGTACTCTTCGTACGCTAGCAATGGCCCGCTCTGTTCACTCATTCGGCTGGGCGACCGGACAACCATTCATAACCGCTTCTATCGTCATTTTTTCCTAAATCAGTCGGTAACTTCTGTATCAGAAGCCATCCCCGGACTCAATGATGGTAGTGCAGGCCGAAGAGGTACCGCTATTTCTAGCCCCAATGGCTGGAGTAACTGACCTTGCATTCCGCTTGTTAGCAAGGGAATGTGGGGCAGATTACACAATCTCAGAGTTCACTGCCGCTGCAGCTTTAACTAGACAAGATGCGAAAAGTTGGCATAAATTGGAGAGCGATCCTAGAGAGAAGCCATTCATCCCTCAAATATTTGGTAGTAGTATTGAGGATATGGTTCAGAGTTGTGAATTGTTGCAAGATGTGGCCGATGTAATAGATTTGAATTTTGGTTGCCCTGCACCAAAGGTAACACGCCATTGCGCAGGAGCGGCTTTGATGGGTAAGCCAGATGATTTGGTGGAAATGGTAGAGAGGTGCATTGAAGTTTCAAATGTCCCAATTACTGTGAAAATGAGACTTGGTACAGGAAGCGGTAGAATAAATGCACTAGATATTGCCAAGCGTGTTGAAGATGTAGGAGCAGAGAGAATCTGTATTCATGGTAGGACACTTCGACAACGTTACTCAGGTGAAGCTGATTGGGGTGCAATTGCTGAAATTGTTGATGCTGTAGATGTTCCTGTTGTCGCAAACGGTGACATTAGTGATGCTCATTCGGCTGCTAGGTGTTTGGAAGAAACAGGGGCTGCTGGTCTAATGATTGGACGTGCAGCGATTGGCCGTCCAACAATTTTCCATCAAATTAAGGAGCAATTGGATTGGGAAACATCTTCTCCCCCTTGGGGCGAACCTCTCTCTTTAGATAATCAGGCTGAGGCAAGATTGTGGGCTTGGCGTCGTTACATTTCTCTCGATGATGAACTTAATGAATTGACTAGCAATGAAGAAGGAGTTGGGGATGTATTTCTTAGTAAAAACCGGTTACGACATGCCTTTTCATTCACCAAGGAACTGCCCGGCAGTAAGGCATTTCGAACAGAATTGCATAATAATCGTGAAGCAAAAAAATTGGCAAAATCAGTTGATAATTTCCTTCATAATTTGGTTTTGGAAAATGAATAATATATCTAACTAGTAGTTTGAAGTTCATCTAGAGTAGAAGCGACTCTTTTCAACCGACCAAATATTCTCTCAAAACGTAGTTTTACTTGTATAGCTACATCTTCTCCAGAATCTCCTGATAGACGATATCCATAAGGCAATCGGCCACCGAGAAGGTTGAGAGTTAAGCGCAATTCATCATCATTGGTATTTGAGAAAAGTTCAGCACATCGTTCAGAGTCAAATTTACCTTCTTGAAGTGATTTAATGATTTGTCGGCTTACCTTTTCATCAATTCTACCTAACCCACCTTTTCCAAGTAACCATTTTTCTCCACGTCTAGAATATTGTGTTGATAGCGCATCCCATAGAATAACTGTCAACCTATCATGACGAAGCACCCGTTCTACAAACCCGGCAGCTCTGAATCTATCGAAGGTTCGAGTTAAACGAGGGCGTGTAGCACCCCATTTAGCAACGGCCTCATCCAAAGATATTGCATGGTTTGATTTTAGTAGTTCCTCAAAAATTTGGCGAGTCAAATCCTCTCCTGATTTTTTACTTGGTCTATCACCCCTAAGCCCAAAATCATTTAGGAAAGCATCTATTTCATCTTCATTTTGACTTAAGGGACTCGGTTCAGAAATTAATATCTTGAACGAAATCTCATCAGTTTCGTCTTTACTATCTCTTCTCACAGAACCGGTTTGCCACCTTCCTAAAGGTGATAGCCTAAGTGAAAGAATTCCTTCAGCTTCTTTGTGAAGTATTTCAACTGCAGATGACAGAGATCCACATCTGAGATGATGCATCATCCAGCCATTCTCACCGCTTTTTGAAGCAACTAACCTGATTGCTTGCAATCCTTTGAGGTGGTGATGAAGTGCAGTCATACTAATTTCTAATTGGTCAGCAAGTGTTTTTGCATCTACTCCTTTCATCGGCTCTTTAAGCAGATGATCTCGCATTAAGCGATGTAGTGGCCGTTTGGTTGCATCTGAAGTATCTGCATCATTTCTCCTCCTAACTAATCCTAGAGTATCAAGCAACCATCCAAGCAGCATTTCAACATCCCTTTTCCCCGTGGGGGCGGGCTGTTCGTCAAGCCGTAGCCTCAACATCGACCATTGGCGATAAAGGGGGGTTCTAAGTGCTGTTGATGCTATTTATTGTCTTGATACTACTTATTGCGAAAACGGCCACGTATTATGCAGCAATTTTCCGCTCATCAATCCACTCATAATCAAGCGTACCTGTGCGTAATCCAATCAAATGATCGGCCAAATCTAGATGATGACTAGATAGCACTCCCCTCCTTCTAAGAACAAGTACGGCGCTGTTAACTGATGCCCGACTTCGATTGATATCTCGAGCTAAAGATGCTTGCGATTCTGGCAATGGTTCTTGAACGAGCCTTGTCACGACTTCTCTCTGAACTTGAGAAAGTCCCACTGGCATCATTTGAGCGGCCCTTTCGTCTTCAATATGCATATGCCGAATTATTTCCAATTGACTCGGCGCGCCTGCATAATAACAAGTGCGACCATTTACTGGCATTGTAGTAACCGTTCTCTGTGATTGCAAAACATCTAGGTGGTGTCTTAGCGTTCCATTTGCGACATCCAAATTTTTCTGAAGGCGACGGTAGCAGATACCGGGATTACTATCCAATGTATCGAGTATCTGCACTCTAAGCGGATGTTCCCATTCGCGCTGACGGTGAGAACTGATTGTTCCAGAAATTGACCAATTCCAAGGTAAAACTCCTGCTGCAAGCGCACCAATACCAGTAATCCCTGCAACAGCAGCGCCAATTACTGAATAACGAGTACTGAACTGACTCAGAAGTGCCATAGGTAATCTTCTGTAGCCGGTCCCTATTGTATGTGTTGGTTATGTGATTCCTAGATTTAGGTCATTTTAGACCTTTGGTTACACTACCATTTTCTAACTTCATGTAGGCTACAAGAGTACTAAGAAGACGTCCAGAACGAGCACCATGTTCTGTAAGATTGTAAGTCACCTTAACGGGGGGACCATCAACTACTATACGATCAATAAATCCAGATTCACGCAGAGATGTCAGTTTGTCAGAAAGTGTTCTACTAGAGATGCCAACTAAGAGGCGCCTAAGTTCATTAAAACGCCTTTCTCCAGCAATGTATAGGGTGGCAAGTATCTCAATTGTCCAACGAGATGCAAACACATCTAGGGCTTCTACAGCAGCCTCAACTTCCCACGAAATATCGTGTATTTTGTCACCCGTAGAAAAAAGAACTTCGTTTGAATTTTTTCTGAATAATTCACGTACATTACTTCCAATTTCTTCAGTGGCGCTAATAGCATTTTCAATTTTTTTGTATTCTTCAGAGTTTAGAATCATCGGTGGTTCAGGCATTTACATCCCCCGGTGTAGTTAAACTCATGTGGTGTAGCCATTGCACTTAGATTTACTCCTAATCACTTCTTGTTTGATATAGTAACGGGTACAACCAAATATTAACTTTGGAGGTAATAATAATGGATGCATGGCTAGAAGAATGGTTGGATTATCAGAGTGATAGATTGAGGCAACATGAAGCGGAGAAAATCCGTTTGAAGAATGTTGCTCATAATCTTATGAACAGACGATATTGGAAAGGAAGGAATTGATATGTATTCATTAGAAATACTTCGTAATCTAATGTTCGCATTAATTGCTGAAACTCGCTGGCCACGTTGGTAGTTTGTATCAATCTGAAGTTGAAATCAGGCACCAGCTGCCACGCCACCCGCTGCTAGTAATACGAAGAATATAAGATAAAACAAAACTCCTACTACCGTAAGACCGACTACAACCCATCCAATCACCATGGCTGCTTTGGCAGATCCGGAATCAGGGTGATTTGGATATTGATTAGTGATGGCTAGAGCACTATTAGCCAATAACAAACCAGGTAGTCCAGTACAAATTCCGCACATCACTAGACCAAGAATTGAAAGAATCAAGGCGGCGGTTGCTTGGGTAGGTGGAAATCCCATACCCATAGGAACTCCAACCCCTACAGCTGGTTGTCCAACTAGGGTTACAGGTTGTCCTATGACTTGTTGTTGAGGTGGTTGCCCATATTGCGGATTGGCGGTAGTCTGTGTCGGCTGACCCCATTGGTCTGTTCCGGGTTGCATAATGTTCCCATGCCACTATACTTCAAAGCCTTTTCATTCAATTATTTGTGTATTCAGGTCGCCGACCTTCAATTAGGGCTGAAAGTCCTTCTAGTGCGTCAGAAGTTCCAAAGATTGTTGCAAGCCCCAATAACTCAAGTGCAAGTCCATCTTCGAGTTCGTCACCACTCCTAACTGCACAGTCAAGCAGTTCACTGGCCATGGAGAGTGCTATTGGTGCAGTACGGGAGAGTGAGCGTAGTTGCCTACTAACCTGCTTGTCTTCAGCATCAAATGCATCTGGACAGGAACCTGAAAGAAGAGCTACCATATTTTCATTTGAGTAGAATGTATTACTGAATTTAACAACCGGATGATTATCATCAGAGGGTTTCCTTGGATATTTGTTGTTAGGTTTTCCAATCTCAGCAATATTTTCAATGGTTGCAGCAATCTCTCCAGGTTCAACAAGATGAGTCAATAAACCTAGAGCATTAGCGGTATTGTGATCCATGAAATTCCCCGCCAGAACTGCCCAACGAGCTGCCTCTAACCCACAAATTCGAGGTGTTCTTTGAGTGCCACCAAGTCCCGGATAAATACCGATACTTGTTTCAGGAAAACGGAACTGTGTCTTACGAGTGCCAATTCGATAATCACATGATAGGGCTAATTCAAGACCACCACCAAGGGCTAATCCAGTGGTGAGAGCAACGGTTGTCTTGGAAGAGTTTTCCAACTTATTCAGGACATCGTGACCAAATGCAGTGAATTCGTAAATATCTTCAAATGAATCTTCACGTAATTTGTCTACAAAGAATTTCACGTCTGCTCCTGCAACAAATGCCTTCCCAGCACCCTCTAGTACAATTGTTGTAACGGATTCATTGTTATTCAAATCGTCCAACGCCGCACCTAATTGATTTACAACATCTACATTTAGAGCATTCATTGCTTCAGGGCGATTGATTTGAATTGTGGCTATGCCATTGTCTTGTGTAACATCTACGTATGAGAATTCGAATGGCTCGCCCCTGATCGCCTGTTCAGTAAGGAATTTAGGTAAGCTTAAACCAGCTAATTTTGCATATTTTTTAGCCATATCATAAGCAGATGTAATTCCAATTCTATTTGCTAATTCAAAAGGCCCTCTTGCCCATCTCAATCCAACTTTTGCTCCTCTATCAACATCTTCCATTGAACATATTTCTTCTTCAACAATTTGGGCAGACACAGCAAATACTTGACCTAGAAGCCTAGTAGAGATTATTTCAGCATTCTCTTGACTGATGTCTGTATTATCATCAATTTCCCACATCTCGCCAGCATCCACTAGATTACGTAGATTTTCGCAGCCATGGAATCTCGAACAATTCAGTTGTTCTGATAAATAATCCGTTGAATGTAGAGCAATAGGTGGTCCTGTTAGATTCATTAAAGCGAAAGGGCCCATACCGATTTTAAACGCTTTACAAGCAACAGCATCTATTTGAGCGGTGGTCCCAATTCCTTCTTCAAGTAGAATACAAGCTTCGTTTAACCATGGCACGAAGAATCGATTTACAACAAATCCAGGTTTGTCCTTACAAATAATCACCACTTTTCCAAGCGTTTTGCAATATTGTACGGTCCGTTCAATACTTTCTTGACTAGTTGTTTCTGCAGGAATTACCTCAATCAATCTGTTTTTTGCTGGGTGATAGAAGAAATGAAGCCCCACGAATCTATCTGGTCTTCCGGTAGCTTGAGCTAATTCATTGACAGATAGTGAAGAGGTATTGGATGCAAGAATTGTGTTTTCATTGCAAACCTCATCTAGAGTTCTAAAGACAGCGGTCTTGATATCAAAATCTTCGAAAACCGCTTCTATCACTAAGTCAGTATCAGGGGATACATTTTCTGTTCCGACAACTCCTGTGATTCTTCCTTGAATTGCTTCAACTTGTCCAGGCGAGAAAATCCTTCTTTCCACTGCCTCTGCTAGAAAATTGCCAATCGTCTCTTTTCCTCTTTCAACCCATTTTGCCTCACGATCGACCATTTGCACATCGAATTCCTCTTGAGCGGTTTTTTGAGCGATACCACTACCCATGTTACCTGCACCGATTATGGCTACACTCTGAACGGGTTCCATGATACGGCGGGTGGCGTCCCTATCATCAATTGAACGGCTTATTCTTCTTCTGAAAATCCAAAAATTTCCCACAACTTTTCAGCTTGATTAGAAGGTTTAAGTCCCATTTTCTCAATGTTTAGGCGACCAGCATCAGCCCACTTCTCTCTAGTTTTGATGTCTGCAGATTGCTCTATGGCTTCATGCCAAAGATTCCAATTTCCTCTGGGCAATAATCTTCCACTAATTCCATCCTCGACAGTATATCGGAACCCGCCTTCATTCACCATTAAAGCAGGGGTTCCAGCAGCTTGTGCTTCAATAGGAGTTAGGCCAAATGGTTCTTTATGGGCTAGGCTGACAACTGCTCTAGCCTTCTTTACAAGAGAAACCAAGTCATCTTGTGTTAATTTTGGCATTATGTCCAACTGGACATCCAGATTTTCAGCATGCATTTGTAGTTGTGACAGATCTTCCTTGCTTCCACTACCAACCTGTGCAAGCGAAATACCAGTTCCTGCTAACATTTCGATGGTTTCCCAAGTACCTTTGACGTGTGATGCTTTACCTATTGTGACAACGTAGTTTCCGATTTCTCCGCTTCCATCAATCCAAGAAGAAATATCAACAGTTGGGAGTAAAAGATCAGAATCTACTCCATAAACAGTTGAAATTCGCTCTTTAATCCAAGCAGAATTTCCGGAAATGTAGCATTTCTTCCTTTTCTCTAGATTGTGGACAAATTTTTGGTCTCGTCTTTTCTGTTTACCTAGTAAGAAATGTGTAATGGACAAGTTACGTTTTGCAGAACCATCTATGTTTCTATGTAGAACATTCTCATATAATCCACGATGTGGCTCAAGACAGTGATAGTGGATGGGAATATATTGTGGTACTAAACTAGAGAATTCTAGGGACCCCACTCCACTTGTAATATGAATTGCATCAACATTTGCAATTACCTCCCTCAAACCGGTAATTTGTTCGCTCAAATCTAGCATTGAAACCCATATTTTCTCGGCTTGGCGACTCGCTAATGCTCTGAATTCAGACCAGACACCTGTTGGAACATTCCACTCTTTTACAGGCGTTAGAAATGGAATGTTTGCGTCATCCAATCGCGCTCTAGCCTCTTTTGGTAGATTTAATGTCGCCAAAGTGACATCAAACCTCTCTTTCCATGATGGTAAATTGTTGAGCAGGTCACGTTCTGCGCCTCCGAATTGCTCGAAGGTCCCCTTCACCACCAGTAGTCGCGGGAGGGGTGCGTGTCCGTCGCCCATGCTCCCTCGGATGCTCGCCCGTTTAATATCGGCACGGGCTCGCGTGAGCGATGGCGAGGCGAGTTTTGCTTGCGAGAGGCGGGGCGTTACCTCGCCAAAGTGGCCTTGGGCGCGCCCATAATGAGTTAGTTGATAGGCTCACAGAGAAGAAAGTTCCAGACTATGAGTTAGCAGATGTTATTGAGCACTCAATGGGGGGCAATCCACTCACTCGTCTTTGGAGGAGGAGGAAAGGGCAGCCAAGAGCAGTTGCAAAGGCCGTTCAATCATCTAATTGTGATTTATTGCATATTACAGATCAGGAACAAGCGCATCTTGTTCCACTAAAGTCATCGATTCCAGTAAGTGTCACTGTTCACGACCTTTTCCATCTGAAACCTAGAATCGTTTTGGATATTGAAGTGGGTAATCACAATCCTAACAAAACACGTAGCAAAGACATATCGTTACTTCACGAAGGACTGGGTAGAGCAGATATGCTAATTTGTATTTCAGAAGCAACTGCTGCAGAGTGCAGGGAATTATGGCCCGACAAAAAGGTGGTAGTTTTACCTCATGCAATTGATCCCGAACCATTCCGAGTTGTTGGGGAAATAGGAATTAGAAATTTTGTTTTGCTGACAGTTGGCAGCGATGAACCGCGAAAGCGCCTAGATTTCATTGATACTGTGGTATCAAATTTGGAAGAAGATGTTCTTGAAGATTTGAATTTGGTCAAAGTCGGTTCCCATTTACCAGTTTCAGATGAAGAGTTGATTGCTGCCTACCAAAGGGCCGAAGCACTTCTATTCCCATCAGCTGGCGAAGGATTTGGTCTTCCAGTACTAGAGGCAATGGCTGCTGGATGCCCAGTTCTATGTTCAGATCTCCCTGCCCATAACGAGGTTGCGGATCCTTCTATGCTTATTCCCGCAAACGATGTTGGTGCTTGGGTAGATGCAATTTCAGAATTGCATAAATCTTGGATTGCAAGAGACAAAGCTGAGCGGAAACCAGATTCAATTTCACTTTCTCGTTCAGAACAATTCAACATAGATGCCTGGGGTCAAAAGTTGGCTGCAGCTTGGGATTCAATGTTAGGTGATTAGTTGGATTGGAAGAAAATTGTTGCTTATCCATCAGTAGCTGGAATCATAGGTTTTCTATACGGTTCATCTTCAATTTGGTGGGAGATGATTATAGGAGAATCACTATACAGTGCTCTATTTGATTTTGCTTATTCTAGTATTGATTTTGCATTTTCTGCTCGTTCAATGGTTGGGTGGATGGCTTTCGTTGCAATACTATTGGTCGGTATGACGGCATGGACGGGTTTTCGCCTAAAAGGGAGAGATGAAGTCAGTTGGTTTCAATGGTTCACTGCTTTCACAATTGGTTGGTCACTTGCTCGTTCAATGATCTTCCTATTATTAGACAAATGGTTCTTTCTTGGAGCCATAGTTACAATGCCATTTGTTTTAGGTACGTTTATGCTAGCTGCAACATTAGGTCAAATTACATCTCACAGAACAATTTCAACAGGTGTTGAAGGTGCAAAGAAGGCACCATTAACATCTATATCACTCGCCTCTGTATTAGTGATATCTTTGATATTAACACTTCCAAATCTTACTGCTATGGCTGGAATCCTACCTTCTCCTCCAGAAAGGCCAGAAGTGGGATATGGTAGCAGCGAGACGAAATATGAGGTAAAAGAATACATTTACACAACTGATTATCCAGAAAGTATCACTCAGTGGTGGGATGATTGGTCTCAGAATTATGATTGGAATATACATGTATTTGTGCCAGTCGGTTTTGAAGGTGAATCGATTGGGGTTGCAATAATGTTACATGGCCACGATGGGGAAGAGATTGAGGTATATCGAGATACCATGGAATCTTTAGCAGGGCAGGGCGTGGTAGCGATTTTTCCACAATATGTTTCGGATGTCGATTTATCCTCTGTGCCAGATGATTTTGAATTAACATATCTCTTAGGAGGTTCCAATCATCCTCAGCACGAGCCTCGATTCACCATGGCTATGCATGGCGTTGATGCTGCGTTTGATTTCATAGCAAATGACTCAGCACTTCATTCAGATATTAGTGGGGCTACAATAGATACCAGCCATCTCTGGATTAGCGGCCATAGCATGGGTGTTGGTTCATTGTTCTATGTCTTAGGGATAGGGTTGGAGCGGGGCTGGGGTTCAGAATCGTTAGTCATCAATCTCGAAGCGCCTTGGATTCATGCAACGCAACCGAATTTGGATGGAAACATGTCTCTTTTACCAGATCATGCTTTAATTCATGTTGTTGAGTATGAGGATGATATTGTTGTCGCTAAGTGCATAGGTAGGTGGCAACATGCTAGGTTACATGCTCGTGATGATTCAAATTCACTTCCTTCCGAACAGGTCCTTTTCCTGCTTGTGCCATCAGATTATAGGGGATTCCCGCGCCTAATTGCTTCACATTATCTGCCTGCAGCAGTAGTTAGGGAATCACTATCCGATCAATCTTATTATCCTAGAATTGAGGCTCAGGCCGATTTCATAGCATCTTCAGCAATTGGCGATAATGCTTCAGCGAATTCTGCAAAGATGTGGTTCATGAACTCAGGAGAAATGACAGATTTAGGAAAATGGTCCAATGGTGAAGATGTATATCCTATGCAAATTATCGAATCCCCATTTGAATTGTCTAATGAGGATCCTAGTGCTTGCCCAATCTGACTAGGCTAAAGGTAACTTGTAATGTTGGGGTTTAGCAATACCCAAGTCTTTGGGGTATTCTCTAGTAGCTGTTGGGAGGGTAACGGGAACAATCTCTTTACCAATCAAAGCAACCCTGCTCTCTGCTCGATCTGCTAATACTTCGCGACCCACTAATGGTGCTAGTTTGTGCGAGAACTCCATAATATCATCATGTGATGGCATATCATCAATGATGTGGTTATTCTGTGAGTGCCCTACATGCATGTATCCCTTGGCCTCTATGAAGTCAGGGTCAGCAATATTGTCTAGGCGCGCGTAGTCTTCATGATATCCTAGAGAATGATTTTTGATGAGAGTATGGCGACAAACCGTTCTTGTGTCTAAGGAAGGTAGTAGTTCCAAAGTTTCTACTAATTTTTCCCAAGAAAATGAATTGAATTTAGGTTTGCATAATCGATTGAATAACTCCTTGTTAGGGGCATCTACGCTGATGTATAATTGAGTTGGCAACGGGTCCAGTTTAGCGATTACCTTGGGTAGGCTACCATTAGTTACAAGAAATGTGGAGACTCCATGTTGGTGGCAAATTTCCATAAACTCCCCAAGTCTAGAATATAGCGTAGGTTCCCCATTAAGGGAAATCGCAACGTGTTTCGGATTCTGAGATTCCTGCCATCTCTCAAACGGAACATCCTTGTGTCCTTTGAAGCCAGTAAGTAGCCTTCGATGTGCTCGAACACTTTCGTAGAACAGTTGTTCAGGGTCATCATCAATCTTGTTTAATGTCTCTGAATGGGGCTCTCTCCAGCAATAGGAGCATGCTAAATTGCATGTATCGACATTTGGGGCCATTTGCATACAACCTGCAGACCCTATTCCATAGAAGGTGCCTTTGTAGCAAGATCTATCATTTTTCAAATTCTCTTTAGTCCAGTGACAAACCTTGACGCCACCATGCTCTCCAACTAAATGATAGGATTGTTTTGCAAGTTTAGCCGCGATACGCGGTTCAATTTTTGTTATAGGGCCCTGCATTTGCTCGCCTCCGACAGCACAATCCCGCAGCGGGGCAGTGTCAGGCAACTCTCGGAACGGTTACTTAGTATTCAATACAGCGGCTATTTTTCAAACGATTTTCACACCTTTTGGCCAAAGAACAAGAATCAAAGTCTTTTCACGAGTTTTTGGGTTATGAACGGTTTCAGGATCCATCCAAACTAGAGTACCTTGAGGATATGTCCCCTCTTCGTCATAAACCTCTCCACGAAGAACAAGATATGCTTCCCCTCCAGGGTGCATATGGGGCATAAAAGCCTCAACCTCAACTTCAGCATCTGCATCGTACAACACTAAAGAACAGTCATTTTCGCGTGCTAACTTTCCTAGCCTAACACCCGTTCCAAAATCCTTCCAACTTACATTTTCATCTAACCATTGATCATCAATGGAAATTCCGAGCCAATCTGACAAGTCGTGATTGAACGCCATATCACCCTTGACGGGGTTTTCACACATGAGCCTTCGGGCGCAGACTTGATGATGTAAGGGGTCACGTCAGACGTCATGGTAGAGGCTATTTACATCCCATCATTCCCTCCGACCTCGCCATACGAAGCCTACATTTACATGCTAATAATCCCATTTTTTTTGAGGTTAATTCTTGTCCTTCCTCCATTAATTGACATCGTTCAGAAATATTCTCCAGACAGAATGATATTGTGGCAAGCAATTAATTCAATGAAAATCAAAGGACTTTGGGTAATTATTTTCAATGAGATTTTAGCTCTCTTCCTTCCTTTCATATTGGCATTATATGCCCGCACATTATTCGATCCCATTGGTTGGACAGGTTGGGAAGAAACCCCAACTGAGGCTATTTACGCCTTAATTGCCGCGGG
This sequence comes from uncultured Candidatus Poseidoniales archaeon, assembly GCA_964401115.1. Taxonomy (GTDB): domain Archaea; phylum Thermoplasmatota; class Poseidoniia; order Poseidoniales; family Thalassarchaeaceae; genus MGIIb-Q1. Next base: position 21,926 of record CAYNXD010000074.1, read on the forward strand.
TGTTGTTTGGTTGTTTGGTGATTTCCTTCGAGTTACAAGAACTCGTAGGCTTATGCGTTCGGTATCTGAAAGAAACAGAATTATGGTGAAGGTTGCTGCCAAAGGCATAGTGAAGGCTCGTGGGGTTCTTGGCTTCTTAGAAAAATTGAGTATTGGTGGTGAATCAAGGCAAGAACAGGATCCGTTAAATGAAGAGATAATGGAAGATCAAGAATCCAAGAAATCAATTATTGGCTCTTTGCTGAATTTAGGTGGTTCAGCAGGTCAAAAAGGCGCAGGAGTTGCAGACGCTGCTCTAGGGGTAGTTCGAGATAAAGCCACAGAATTAACAAATAAGATGGACGACCAAATTCAGAAAGGGATTCAACATCAAACAAAGGTCGCAATCAAATTATTGATTCGTGACTTGGCCATGAGTATTGCGCCAATTGTAATCCTAGTAGGATTATACAACGTTTGGTAATTATTATTCTTCTGGGATTTCTAGACCATCTAGAATCGATGAAAAAGAACCAGTTATTCTATCAGCAGCCTCTGTATGTCTTAGAGAAGTTAAACGTTCTTCGATTTCATTGGTGACATCCTCTCGAATATTTAATGCTGTAACAGTCTCATCATCAACAATTCCACTTTGGAATATTTTAGTGATACGTTGAAACTCTCTAACTGCAGTATCGGTTTGGTTACCAAATTCCCCATCTTCTATTATTTCAGAACCATGCTTGTTGAGTAGTTTTTGAAGCTCAAGTACATCATCCCCTTTCATTCCATTTTTTAGAACCCTATCTCCAAATGCCTTCATCTGATCTGAGATATAGATAGGATTCCTTAATTTCTTGGTACCTTCAATTATCACACCAAGTAGTGGTAGCGCACCCATAGGAATTAAACCAAAAATGTATGGAAAAATTTTCCACCAGTTCAGATCCCATGAACCCCAAGGCAATAGCGTCCACACATTCGGCAAACAGTATAGCCATAATGCAGCCCAAATTGATGCAAAAGGAACACCCCCCAAAATCAACCACCCAGTTTCATTTTTCCATTGCGCAGTTACTTCTTTCCCTCGCCAATTTAATGTTAGATATGCTAATCCAAGAGGCGTTAGTGCGATTGAGGTTAGTAAGATGGCTAATAGAGACCACCATTCAGACCCCGGTGTCCCGTTGATAGATTCTGACAAAAACCTTGGCAAATCCCAAACATACCAAGCGAACGCTAACCACCCTAGGCCAAATGGACTTAGCCAGCCAATGATCTTGTCATCAACTCTAGTTCTATCATCTGAAATATGGTTAGTTGTTGATGAAAAGAAATCCATGTATCTTCCAAAACTTTTCGGAATAAAGTGATTTGTATTATACTATCAATCATCAAAAACTTCTACTTCTGCCCATTTTTTCACAAACTCAGTAAATTTTGATGTAAATCTTGTAGCTCTTACGGTGTGATTGTCTACCCAGTGATAATTCCCCCCTCGGGGTTTGTTGTATAGGACGCCGTGATATCGAAAACCATGTTTTTGTAGCCATCTTTCAGTAACTTCTGAATGTTCATCAGTTCGACTTGTGAAGAAGGTCACGATATGTCCATCATCATACCAGCCATTAATGACCTCAACAACGCCATCAAACAATTCAGCATCTTCCATTCTTTCAGGCTGTTCATTTGGTACATCTTCGCAAATAGTTCCATCGATATCTATCAGGAAATTTTTGCATTCATCAGGCAGGCTAGGGCTCATTGCTAGTCCTCGTCCATCAACTTGGTCGACTAGGTCTGTCATGGCCGTGCCGCACCGCGGTCACTTCATGAAGTAGCCGTTTTCATATCCTCTAGAAACCGTCTTTCACCAGGAGCAATTAGCATTACCCAAATTATTCCTGTAAGAACTTGACCGACAGCAAAAATCTGTATCAATTCACGTAATCCTATTGTTGAATACTCCAAAATAATACTGGCTAGTAATGTGGATAAACCATTGACCGTTGTGAGGAGAAGGAAGTCTGTAGCAAACATTCTACCACGCCATTCATCTTCACTTCTCTCTTGTAGAAGAACAGTAGAAATGACCCAATTAGCCCCGCTAGCAGCATGTGAGAATATTACGGCAATAGCAATCCACCAACCCCAGCTTAGCCAACCTATTGCAATATATCCAACTCCACATATGGATACTAACCAACCTAAAATCAGTGGCCATTTTGCTCGATTTGTTAGTCCATATCTAGCTATGATTGGCCCAAGTCCAGTACCAATTCCCCGAGCTGCAAACATCAATCCTATTCCAGTAGCAACTTCACCAAACCCAATTTCAGTACCTAGGAGCACCAACATGTAGACTAGTCCTCCACCGAAAATTCCCCACAACGCCTTTGCAGTAATGATTCGATAAATTCGGGGTGTTGTTCTTATGATTCTGAATCCCTCCCATACTTGTGAGAGGCTTGTCGCAATGAAAGAACCGTCATCCTCTAACTTCTTTTGTGGGATCTCAATTGTAGATATCATTAAGCCAGCAATAATGAAGGCAATTGCGTTGACAATAAAGGCAACATCAACACCATACTGTGCCACAACAATTCCTCCTATTGCCGATCCAAGTGCGAGAGATGCAGACCAAGTTGCAGAATTCATTGCATTCGCAGTCAACAATTCATTGTCCTCTGTGATGTTAGGCATTGCAGCATTTTCTGCAGGTACATATACCGAATGAAATAGCATCATTAATGCCGATAGGAAATAAATTAGCCAAACATCGTTTTTGTCATTAACTAACAAAAAGCAGGAAACCACAACAGCAGCTCCAAAATTAGCTACAATCATCAACCATTTTCTACTGAAGCGATCAGCCAACATTCCGGTGAAGACTTGAGGAAAGGCAAGTGCGAACATCCGAATCATGAACAGAAATCCAAGAGCAAGCTCAGAACCAGTTAGTTCATCTAAGAGTACGAAAAGAGCTACTGTATTGAACCACTCTCCAAGCATTGAAATGGAATTTCCAAACCAATATCTCCGGAATTTAGGATTCACGCGGAGAAGTTCAATAAAGCCGACTTCACGTTCCTCCATGGCAATCGCTAACGGACCATCTCTATCATTCTGTGCATCATTATAGTGCCAACCCTCATGAACAGCCTCGTCCGCCGATGGTAAATGGCAAGCGACAACCTAGTCTGGATTGACTGCGAATTTACAGGACTCGATCCTGACGAAAATCGCATCATAGAGATTGCAACAATAATCACTGATTCAGAGTTAAACATCATAGCAGAAGGTCCTAGTATCGAGATCAATCAACCGGATGAATTACTTGATTCAATGGATGAGTGGAATACTACCCACCACACTCAAAGTGGCTTAGTAGAGAAAGTAAGGGCAAGTGAAGTGGGTGACAAGGAGGCCGAGAGGATTACGCTGGAGTTTGTGAAACTACACACGGCCCCTGGCAAATCTCCCCTTTGTGGTAACACAATATCACAAGATCGCAGGTTTCTTCGCCGCTACATGCCAGAATTACACGACCATTTTCATTATCGAAGTATTGATGTTTCAACAATCAAGGAGTTGGCCAAGCGTTGGAATCCCGACCTTTCTCCTATGGCAAAGACTGGTGGCCATAGGGCGCTAGATGATATTAGGGAATCAGTGTATGAGTTGGAATATTATCGAGAACACATATTTCAGTAGTATCAAAAATACCATTAAATGAACCCTCTCCCTTAAAGTTATGAGAAGGTATTGGATACTGGTAGTTTTGTGTTTGGTTACATCATTGATGTCAACAGTTTCAGCAGACAGAAACGATGCCATAGAATATGAGGCAATTCTTGAGGAAACTAGTTTTGAGAGCGTAGATCTTTGGACAGAAGTGGGAACTCCTGTTGAGGTTTGGGTGGAGGCTATTGGGAACGACACATCATCGCATCCAATTGATGTCTACATCACTACATGGGATGCCTATCTTCTGAATCATGTATGCGCAGAAGTCAACTTCGACGAAGATGACGCTTTCCAGCCATTATATGCTAAAGAGGAACTGAGTCCAAACGAGTTACCGTTCCACTTTTCATGGACTCCAGAAATTGAAGATGATTATGTGTTATTTTTTGATAATTGTGACAATAATCGTGATTCCGACTATTATGTAGATCAATCTCAAATTATTATAAAATACGCAGTAGATGACCAAACCGATGAAGTTGCAGAAGGAATTCTAGCCTTCTTGGGCGGTTCAATGCTGCTTTGTTGCGGAGGTCCTGTTTGTTTGATTATTGTGATTATCGTGGCAATTGTAATGCTCACAAGAAAGAAACCTCCACAGAATGCCATGGGTTACCAAGCACCAGGTATGATGCCTGTACAACAAGGCATGCCTGTTACTCAACAAGCATACCAGGCTCCAGCGCCCGCCCCGGCTCCAGCGCCCGCCCCGACTCAACAATACGCCCCACCTGCAGGCGGAGTAATCCCTCCTCTAGGGGGGCAACCGCCTCAAGGCGGACAAGGTGGCTTCTAGTCGCATCAATCGTTGATATCGAAAGGCCAACCGTAAGGTAGGTTATCATCATCTACGAAAATCACATTAATTCCAGCGCCTGATTTGTGGAATGAAATAAGTTCCAAACCATGAATTCGATGTCCTGTTGGAGCAATGCCTAACACAGGTCTTTCAGAACGATTTTTCCATCTTCCCCAACCACGTTTTTCTTTTACAGGACCAACATTCTCGGGTTGTAGTTGCCTCCTTAATCCCTCAGCATCTTCATACCAAGGCAGTGGTCCAGAAGGAGAAAACTGAACTCCTAGAATCATATCCACCCCTAGAGTGTATTGTGCCGCCTCAGCGTCTTGTTTTGAAGGAATGGCAACTGCATTTGGGTGGGTGTGTAGCCAATGAATAAAACGCCCCCCTCTAGGCCCTCTACTTTCTGTGAATATTCCATCAGTCCATTCTTCTGGGACGTGGTGGACAGAAAACGAATCTCCTCGATTAACTATTGTCGCATCTCCAAGAACATAACCCTCTCCCGCAAACTTTCCTAACTCATGTTCGTGCCCTTGGAAAGCGTTGTCTACTTCACCGAGGTGGGCCCTTTTATTGTCCGCATCAAGTCCAATTAATATCTCATCAGGGAGTGATTCAAGAGTCCAGTGAATGATTTGTTCTAATGTCTCGCCTGGCATCTGAATAATACCCCGATATCCATCTTTATTTGCTAGCGAATCGGCATTGTAAGCCGACATCGCGTCTAACAACCAAGCATCAACCACATTTACTCTCTGGGGCGAATCCCTTAACAGGCTTGGCCTTACATCACCACCAAAGGTGATGTCAATGGCACGCAAGAAGAAAGGTCTCGGCGGATTTTTAGGAAGCCTTGCTGGCACTCCTTATGATAGATTGAGTAGGCATATTGAGAAGACAGAAGAAGGCACCGAAATCGATGAACTTGGTCGTGAATTGAACAAAATTGCCAAAATTGTACGTCGTGAGTACGAACAAGAGAATATCGATGAAGAGGAGCACGATCTTCTGATAGAAGCTATCGAAGATGTACATCCGGATGGCCGAACATTCTCTAAGTTACAATCGGAATCTGAGGAAGATTATGATGCGGAAAATATGCCTGATGCACCTGAACCAGAATTAGGGGGTCCAGTTAATCTTGATGAATTAATGCGTTCTAGAACCGATTCATTTCAAGGTTCATGGGGTTCTAATGAATATGATGACTACAAGAGACAAATGGCTGAAGAATTTTACAAAGATAGTGATGAAGCAGTTGCTTCTGGAGATCACGATCAGATGCAATCTCAAGACCCTGTAGCTGGACGTGTCTTTCACGATGTTGAAGATACGGCTGATGAAGTCAAGAAAAATATAATGCGAGAACAGGGCGAAGATGTTGATGAAGTAGAAGAATCTGATGATGAAGATTACTATGTCGATGATGAAAATGTAGAATGGTGGCGAGATGATGATGGCCAGTGGTGGTACCGCACACCTGGAAATGATGACTGGTATCCTAGCGATTAGTTTTCACTCCAAATTTCTAGGGTTGCAATGTTAAATTTGTTAATTGCGATGTCAGCTCCAGCATTGAGCATGGCGTGGTTAGCGAATCCTGCTGAACTAATTCCAATAATCGTTTGAGGGCGAATTAACTCACCTTTTTCAACACCAAGAATGATTTCTATAAGAACATCAAGTCCTTTCATGGGGGGCATGAAATGGTCAAGTAGTAGTATATCTGGTTTAAATTCTTTAATCGTTTCAATAGCGTCTTTAGAATCCCATTTTTGCTCAATAGTGAATCGATTGGTGTCAACATTTCCAGAACTTAACAACGCTTCAATATCGTACGAATCTTCGAATGCAAGAACTCGCATTATGATGTTCCACCGGCCAATCCCCAGTAATCTATTATTTGTTCGCTATCATCCAGCCCTCCTTTGTGGAGGCTTGTAATTTCACCATTTGAATTGACAAAAACCACCGTTGGCCTCGAGGTAATCTTGATTTCGTCAGCAACTTCTATTCCCTTAATGAATGGGAAATCGAGTGTCTGACCAACATCATCATCCTCGTCATCGTAAGCATCAGCTCTTTGATGCCAATCCTCTAGTGAAATTCCTTGAGGCTTTTCTGCAGGGTCTGTACTCATAACAATAATTGAAGGCCCATTTAATGTGGTGTTAATAGCGTGCATTGTAGAGTGGCAAGGGGTATCACACCATTCTGCAGAGAACACTACTACGTAGGGCTCTCCGGCAAACTTTTCGTTAGAATAATTTTGACCGTCGTCAGCAACCGAGTTGAATTGTGGGAACGATTCAAAACTAGAATCACCATCATCCGAGTTAAAGATACATCCAGAAAATAGAATTGAAAAAGAAACTAGAAGCGCCAAATATCGATGTCTGATTAATGTCATTCTGTCATACTGGGCGGGGTGCACCTTATTCGATGTTTCTGATTAAAATGAGTTAATATTTGATAAACAAATATCATTTCGGGGTAGTTTGATGATTAAGGTCAAGCGTCTAATTTCATTCCTATTCGTCCTTATGTTAATGGTGGTAATTGTACAACAAGAAAATGAAGTTTCTGAATTGCAGTTTGTAGGTTTTTTTGCCGATTCAGATGGAGATGGGCATGACGATGAAGTCGATGATTATCCAGATAACCCGGAGGCTTGGTCGGATTCGGATGGCGATGGTTTTTCAGACCAACCTGGGCTAAATATTTCCGATGACTGCCCTAATACAAATGGGACATCTTACCGTCATATGAGGGGTTGCATAGATACAGATGGCGATGGGAAACCAGATATTTTGGATGATGATATAGACAACGATGGGATATCTAATGATTTGGAGTTGGCAGCATCAACAGCAACACAACAATTCGATATTTTTGATCCCAATTCAGTTCCTCCAGACAATGATTGGGATACAATCCCAGATGTACTTGATGAAGATGATGATAACGATGGCTGGTCTGATCAAGTGGAGTTAGAGAGGGGAAGCAATACGACTGACGAATACAGCACCCCATTTTCTATGTACGGTGGTAATACAGGTTGGTTTTTTGTTTCCGGCGAAGGATTTGTCACAGAATACAATGATTATGGTACCGAATTTTCTCTTTCTTGGTTGCTTACAGCCCTATCTTCGGAATTAATCATCCCTATAGCACTGATTCCAATATACCTTGGAATATGGTATTACAGGCATAGGACATTTGAGAGATTCGATAAGGAATTAACTGAAATCACAAACATTAACGATTTGAGAAAATTTGAGAAAACAGTTAATGAAGCAATGAGGAGGAGAAAATTACAGGCTCACCATGGTGTAATTTTGAGAAATACAATTGAGACAAAAGAAGATGAAATTGACACATCTTGGTTTTCCAAGTATTCTAAAGACTCAGAAGAATGATTACTCTTCTTCATCCATCACGGGAGCGCAGGTTGAAATTCCGAAGAGAGAGTATGTCGGGCAAGTACCTGACAAACCAGTTCCTAATAGCCAAATGGCCATAGCAAGTGCAAATAATTCGACATATCTCTCAATTCCTCCCAAAAATCCAGTCAGTTCTGCAAATGCAATACCCCCTCCTGCCAAAGCTCTAGTAATCCTATCGAATGAACCCACGTTGTTTGCCATTTATTCACCACTCTCCATATTCAATTGAGGAACAATAAACCAGTTATGGTGGCCGTTTGGCCTAGAAATTAAGGGTAATCCCAACACACTGCTCTCGTCCAGAGAAACCCCAATTCCTGTTGCAGCACATGGGGAAGGCAAGTAATCCTCCCCAGACTCTGTTAATTCGACTCTAATAGAATGTCCAGCTGGCAAATAAACATCCAATGGATTAAACTCCATCAACATAACATATGTTTGTCCTGGTAGAACAGCCTTAGCTTCGTATCCTCCATCTCTATATCGTAAATCCATAGTTGCATGTCCGAGCCTCAAACCAGTCTCATCATCATACATGGTGGCGAATACTTGTCCTCCATTGCAAGGTATGAGAGGAGTTTGAACTGAGAGATGTAGGGTGGGTAATCCAGAAATAACCACATCGTCTTCAAAACTAGGTAAAATGAAAGAAGCATCTGCGTTGGCTGAAACCCAACCACCTGTGGAATCAGCATTTTCTAGTGTAATTAAATCCCAAATTGTATCTTCAGCAGGCCATTTTTCTTCCTCATGCCAGTGGCCATTATTTGTTTGAACTTGTGCAATTGCAGTTGGTTCCTCTCCAATATCTTTGAGATAGTAATTGAACCAGTTGTACAACTCTACCGCCCAGTCCATACGACTCATGTTGGGGAATGCCTCAGAACCATATCCACTTTCTAAGTCATCATGCCTGTCTGGTTGATCTGGGTAATTATGTGCCCATTGTCCGACAATAGCACGTGTGTGGATTCCAGCATCATTTAACATATTGAATGTTGGAAATGCGTGGTATGGATCTACATTCCAATCTTGGAATCCCCAAACAAGATAAACGCTGCCTTGATAGTTGTCTAGAACATCTTGTAGATGGTAACGCTCATCCCAATAATCGTTCCATTCATCTCCACCTAATCCAGCACCAGCCCAAGTAGTAAAAGGCGAAATAGGACCAATAATATCATCGCTACACATGCGCATATCATCTTCGGTAGCATCTGCAGTTGCACCTTCGTATAGGACATCGTAAAGCATGGCGCGAGCTTCGCTACTACCATTTCGATAGAACATTTGTTGAACACCTATTGAGCCTGAAATTGGAACAATTGTCTTGAGATGCTCAGATGGGTTTTGCGCTGCTTCCCAATTTGTGGTGCCAGCATATGATTTACCCATTAATCCAACGTTTCCGTTACTCCATTCTTGTTCTCCAAGCCAATGGACCGCTGCTTGAATTCCAATTTGTTCCCCGAGCCCTTTCACGTCCTGACAGTGGGTTGATTTTCCTGTACCAAAAGTGGATATTTGTGCTAGAGCGAAACCATATGGGACAAACTGATCTAACACCCATGCTCCAACACCACCATCTGGTACAGTATTTGGGTTTGAGTCGTCACCAGCACCTGGCAAACCATTGCCACCAAAATCGTAGTATGGATGGACTGTAGCAATGACTGGTACCTTAGTTCCATTTTCAACGTTAGGCATCCATAATGCGACGTGCATCAAGGCTGCTTCCGGATATCCTGCATCTTGTTCGGAAGCAGGTAGATCAACTTCAACAAAATATTCTGTTGGACCAGTCCAATTGTATGGTCCAGTCTCAGGAAGTACAGACCTCTCTCCACTTACGTTTAGTCCCATCGTGTGTCTTTGTTCTAACGGTACTTCCCACCATTCCCATTGTCCTTGGGGCCCATATCCCCCTCCATATGTGGAGATGGATCCCCAAACTGATGCTAAAATCATGAAAATTACGATTACAATTGCAGTTGCACCCATTGCCATATTCAATTGCATCTTTTCTTGAGCCGCAGAATCTTCAAGGCCACTATTTTCGGCAACCAACTCGGCCTCAAGTGGCTCGCTCATACACGTCCCACAACAGTCTACAACATGAGGATGACGGATTATGGAGCATTAATAGATTTTAACTTCTAATATGTATGTCTAGGACACTATGTCTTATGTGTGGGGCATACCATTTTACCTTCACCAGATGAACCAATTCTACCTTCCTGCTTTCCATTAATGAAAGTTGTTTTACAATAGAATTCGCCCATTCTTCTTCATTCCCTCCCGGGGCATTTCCGTGAAGGTGTAACCCTCCTCCTTCTGGTTTGAGGGCAGCCAAGGCAAGAGGCCAACCTTTCTCGGATGAAGGGAGTAACCCAAGCATAACGCGGTCACAGGAACCAAGCACTTCCGCAGCGGATCCATCATCAGTCACAGAGATTTTATTGTCACCAGGATGTACTGTGCATCGCTCAGCCACATTATTTGCCTCAAGATTGTGATTCAGGGCATGAATTGCATCTTCCGACCATTCGCATGCGTGTACATGTTTAGCTCCGGCACGAACTAAGAGAGGTAGTGTGTAGTATCCAATTCCAGCATAGAGATCAAGTATTGTTTCTCCACTACAATCAAAATCACCGATTCTACCTCTTTCAGGTAAATTACCTGCAGAAAACATCGATTTAGTGACATCAAATGAATAATTTATTCCATGTTCTCGATGTGTTACCCAACTAGAATCTCCTAACAATAGTTTGGTATTTGGTATTCTTTCAGGACCAGAAATTTCCCCTTTAATTGCCAATCTTTGACCACCTAGGGATTTTGCAACTACAGTCCAAAGTTCGGGCCCAGAATAATCTCCCCATACTTCGAAAGAATTCGTGGGGAGGACAATCAAGTCACCATGTTTTTCCCACTTTTTTGGCAGAGAATTCAATAAAGATAAATCTCCATTATTTTTTCCTAGATAGGTTTCAAGATCTTTCATCAAACGCTGACTAGGTGTTTGAGATTGGTCTTTTTCAGTCATGACAGGCCCCTCCTCGTGATAGTCGTGGAAGGAGAACCAAATTAAATGAACAGAGACCAACTATGGCTTTAGTAGGGGGGGGCAAGATGTCTGCACGCGTGGAGGACAAATCACGTGTTAAGATAATTTTAGTGCTACTAGTAGTGCCTCTACTTAGTTCCATTCCTGCCCTAGCTGAACCCCCGCCCGGGACGCCTGAAGTAACAAATAATTTCTGCGCAGTATGGAATAATGGGACTGGAATATGTGATGATTATAATTTCGCACACGACTTGACTGCTGCAGATGAATGGGTTAGATCTCAATACACCTTTGAGATGCATAATACAAGCACAATCACCATGACTCTAGAATGGGAGATGCACGAATTCAATCGCTCTGTAATTGGTCTTGAAGGAATGGATTTAGGTGGTGCATTTGACACGAATAGCGGCGCTCCAGCAGATTACATTCGTAATTATCTAGGATATACAACATCTGAAGGAATAGAAGTACGACAAATGATTCTGAATGAGTTTTCTTCAGCAGTAGGGGAATTGGTTAACAATACCTACAACGGTAGTGCTGATGTAGAGAGTATGATTGTAAATCAAGTAAATATTGAGGGGCAGAATATCGCATGTTCAGACGATATGAATGCAGATTCAATTGATGAAGTATTGGGATTACCAAACAATGCTTTCCAACCCCCTATATGCCTTCGCTCAGTCGCTCAAATTGAAATTGACTCTGGTTTATTCAATTTATCTTCAACGACCCTGGATGTTGAAAGGGCTTTCCAAGGCCTCCTAACGATGGGTGCTGAGGTAACTTCAGATTTCACTTTAGTTTCAAGAGCAGGCCACCGCTCAACCTTTGAGTTGATTCCACCAAGCTATGCAACCTTTTCAGAAGTTGGAAATAATGGTAACCTGATGCCTCATCAACAGGGTTCAGTACAGTATAACACGGCGTCTTGGATTACAGATGGATTTGATTTACAGGAGGGGAATTCAGTTTTTTCTGATGCTTCAATAACCAGTGTATTCCGTAATTCCTCAACTCGTTCCGTAACTCTAGATCCATCAAACGATCATGGGGTTTCCATATTCATGAATGTAGATTTACGTGACGAGGTTAACAGCATGATGAGTGCAGAAATGGATGTACATTACCTACCTCAATCAGTTCTTGCAGATTGGGGATTTTCGTTAGGTGATAATATTGAGATCCCATGGATTACTAGTGACGGAATTCGTATGGCACATGAGTACGGTTTGCTTGACCTTGATGATTTCTCAAACATGATTCCAATTGAAGATGTAGAATCTGCAATTTTAGATGTGACTGAGATTGAAATTGTAATGAATGACGTTCATTGGAAGGAACCGGATTCATCGGGCGGGCTAAATTTCACACATGTCCCAACCCAAACTTGTTCTGAACTTGCTGTAGTTACACATTGCTTGACTGGTGCGAATGCAATGAACGGTACATTCCCAGTAACTTTGACATCCTCAAGTCAACCATTTGCCGCCTCTCCCCTTGAAATGCTGTCAGACTTGATTTCCGAGCAACCAGGGTTTGAAAATTTCTCAGGTATTTCTGAAGAAGATGTTGCTGCAATGCTATCAATTCTAGTCTTTGAGAGAGATATTGATACCACATTTATTGTTGATAATTTGCCAGATTGGCTTCCACCTACTGAGGTTGAAATTAACATTCTATTACCTGATTGGATTGCTTCTAATATTGGTGATTCAAGAACGATAACACTTCGAGTATCTACACAAGGTGGCGAGGTTCAAACGATTGCTATCACGGGACCAAATCCCTATCACAGTCGTTGGGATGATACAATTTGTAGTGGCGATGGGATTTGTACAGAATCGAGTTTAGATTTGGTTTGTACAAGTACTCAAAGAACTTGTATCAATATACATGCTCAACTTGATTTGCCCGAATTCAAGATTCATGAATGGTCTCAAGAGATTGAACTTACTGTAGAAGGAGAAGTTTCTGTAGAACTGTACAGGGTAGGTGTGCCAGCAGTATTATTGGAGGATTCAGGGCTATCAATTGAGGCAATTCCTTCAGATATAATACGACATGTGATTTCATATGGAGATGAACAGGAAGGTGGTTTGAATGGACTCTTTGGAAAAACTATTGATGTTCCACTTGGCGATAACGACCATCAATTGGAATTGTCAAATAATGGCCTTCAGGCGTTTGCGGATTCTCTTGCTGATATGTTAAATGATGAAGTTTCAGATGTAGAACAGCCAGATGAAATGATGACAGTGGATCTCTCAGGTATTCATTTCTCAGCATCAATTGATAGAATGGTTAGGCCTTACGATGGTATCATAGATGATGATAATCCTCTAATTTTCACTTTGAAATTAGATAGGACTGTAGTATCTGCAAGATATCATGATGGGGGGATTAACATTGAGACAGAACGAGGAGTGGGTGCTATCACCCCCCTCTTCAGTAATCTTTTATCAGTATTTGATTTTAGAGCGGCTAGTGAATCTGATGGAATAGTCACATTGCCTCCAGAGCCATTTGTTGTTGACGTAGAACCAGCAATAATCGTTGAAGATGTAGATGACTCAAAAGATACCGATGAAGATGGGAACTTGTTTAATGACCATGATTTGGATGTAAGGCCATCCATCGTTCTTGAATTATCTATGCCGCGTGGGTTAGAGGTCGAAATTACATCTTCTATGGGTAGAGCAGAGGAGTACGTCATTGATGGGGACAGGAAGAAAATCATCTATCACGCACCATTATGTGTTGAGCAGGACCCAGATGATTGTGATCTTCAAGATGATGAGTTGAGTATCCAATTCACCGTTGGATATGCTTTCCTTTTGCAAGAATTGCTGCCTTACCTAATTGGTTTACTTGTCATTATTTTCTTACTATTCTATCTGCGATCTCGTAGGAAGAAGAGAAAGAGAGAAAAATTGGAAATTAAGCAGATGCAGAGTCGTGCAGTATCTGTTAACACATATGAAGTCGAGCGAGATTTACTCGGTCTAGGTACTTCACGACCACCAATTGGTGATGGTTCAGACTGGTTTGCAGGTTTAGAATTAGATGAAGAAGATTGGTGATTTTACAGCCTCATGAATTCGTGCAATCTGTGTTGTAATTGGATGTACGCGCTAGCACATTCAGCCATTCTGAATCTATGCAACGCTTCTTGCCAGCATTTTACACGCTGACTTTTGTCTATCACTCCACGCCAGTACCAGTGTAAAGCAGATAACCTTCTTGCCGTTGCAGTTCCAAGATCAGATGGATGATTAACACTAGCCAATAGGTCTGCAATGTCCTTACTTTCTTTATCATGCGCATGCTTCACAAGTAGAAGACCTAGAGCGCATCTTCGAAGAGGATTAGAGGTTCTAGAAATCAAACTTCTTACTCTTTGCGGGTCATCTCCAATAATTAGAGCGGCGCGAGCAGCCATTTCCTCAATAATAGGGTCATCATGAGTTGCAGTTGTTGCAAGATCAGTTCGAATTTTTGCAGCGGTCTCAGCATCACTAGTTGCTAATGCCAGTGAATGTCTAATCGAAGCTATGGTTACTAGTGCTGCCTTTTTATTTTCTGATTTGAGAGTTGAAAGGTCTATATTTTTCAATGCATTTTCAGCATTTTCTCTTATTTCATCACTTAGTGATTGAGGTAATCGGTCTTCTATACTTAGAACTAGGCGATTCAACTGAATTTTTGTTGCTCGTTCAGGATTAGCAATTTCAAGTATGGATTTTTCGTCTTGATTCGCTTCATCAAATTTACCACTCAATCTTTTGACTCTTGCACTAAGCAATCTCCAATCAATCTCTTGTTGCAATTCGTCGTTGCATTTGTCAAGCGCCTTTTCAGCAATATCTCCCTCCCCTCTTTCTATTGCAACACGTGCTGATAGCAGATTCAATCGTTGAGCACCGGGTAGGATTTTTATTGAATCTTGAATGATGGCAGCAGCAGCAGCGGAATCAATTGACAGCATTTTTTCAATACTATTTTCCAAAGCTTCGGTCACCTCATTAGCGTTCTCTGAATTTGCTGCTTGAACTCTATGATGTGTTTCGTGAATGATTGCCGTCGCCTCGATTCTATTCGACCAATGTTCAGCAGCAATAGAGTGAATTTCCTTTGCTTCATCATCACTCCACATCGTTCTGCGAACGTTTCTAACTAGGTGTTGCAGTTCTATCGATTCAACAATCCAACGTAATAATGCAGTATCGTCAAGCAGATTTATTCCCTCATTATTTGAAAGTTGATCAACTAAAATTGGCAAAGGTGATGCGGCTAATTCATCCATTGTTGCCAACTCATCCTCCGCTAACTTTTCTACGACATCAGTTCGTATGAATTCCTGAATCCTATCATCTGCTTCAGGTAAAGTGTGGCCGGGTTGCCAAAGTTTGAGTGCAAGAGGGTGCCCTCCAAGTGCATCGACCACTTGTTGCGAAGTTTCCTCATCAAGATCTTCGGGAAGAAGTTTTTGTGCATCTTTCTTTCTAATTTCATCCACTTTTGCAATCACTCCAATATCAATTGGAGATGGGGCTCTACTACCGATTACAATTTTCACATTCCCATTTTCAGAGAGTGCTGTTAATAGGGTACGGATTTCAGGCAAGTGTCTTTCATGAACCGCTTGCAGTTCATCGATAACAAACAGAGTATTCTCACTAACATCTTCAAGCGTAGATGTAGCAGCTTCTACATCTTTAGGTCCATCATCCTTACTCAGTAATTCAGCAGTTAATTTCCCTACATCGTGATGGGAATGCATAGTAGCCCAGCGAACATCCTTGCCTTGCGAGACCATTTCCTCAGCAATCACCCTCAACAGAGATGTCTTACCAATTCCAGGTAGGCCAATGAGTTGGACACAGGAAGATTGTTCTAATGTTTCCAATATCTCTTCAACAAATTCGTTTCTACCATGCAAGAATCCAAGTTGTGGAAGATTTCCAATCAATTCTCCAGTAGAATCAATTTCTTCAGCACCACCCAAATCTTCAGCAATATATCTACCCTTTTTTGTCAGGTGAACCACAGTTCTTTTCCGATGCCCGCCACCAATCACATGAGTTTGTCTAGTTTTTACAAGCCCACTTTTTTCAAGAGATTTGATGGGTGGGTTTAGTGCTGAACGAACTAGGCCAAGATGCTCGGCTAGTCCGGGTAATGAAAGGCTACGAGGCACATCCCATGCCTTTTCCAAACTCTCTGGAAAAGTGGCTAAAAGCCGCAGCAACCTCGCTTGAGAGTCTGTAAGCACAAAGTGTGAGGGGAGGCGTGGGTTCATTTCCCTTCACCTTGCCCGTTTGTGTAATGCCAGTTGATGCATCAGGCCTACATCTGCCGGTTGAACCTGGAGTTTATCTCTTCAAAAACAGTGGCGGACGAGTTCTACATGTTGGTAAAGCGACAGTTCTGAAAGATAGAGTACGCTCGTATTTTGCAAAAAATCCTGACCGCGCCATGATTCCTAGACTAGTCTCAGAAGCAGACAGCGTTGATTGCATGGTAACACCTAATCCGCGTGAAGCATTGACACTGGAGAGGGAACTGATACGTCGCCACAAACCAAAATTCAATTCATTGATGACCGATGATAAATCATATCCCTTCATTGCGCTAACTTCAGAGGAAGCTCCGCGAATTCTCTACACGCGACACCCACCCCCAGATGCTACCTTGTGGGGACCCTTTCCAGATGCAGGTGCAGCTAAGAGAATGATTCAACTCCTGAGGCGGCAATTTGGAGTTAGAGATTGTCCGACTCTTCTTCCACAAGGGTGCTTATCAATGCACATTGGTCTTTGCTCGGCTCCATGCATAACTATGGATGGATACGAACAGAGAGTTGAAGCTGTTAAACAAGTTATGAGCGGTAAGGCTGATGATTTTCTTTCTTCACTGCAAGAAGATATGGACGTAGCTAGTGAGCAACTTGAGTATGAGGTGGCTGCCCAGAGGCGTGACTTGATTGCAGCCGTTCAGAGGACACTCTCCCAGCAAGTAGTTTCAAGCCGCTTCTATCAAGATGTGGATGCGATAGGATTTGCTAGCAGAGGAGATCTTGGTGCGGTAGTTTTTCTACACGCAAAAAATGGAGTGGTTACTGGCCAAACGTATTATCCATTGATTCATAGAGGAGATATTGCAGAATCAATCAGCCTCTTGATTACCGAGCATTATCAATCTAGAAGGCCACCACGCACCATTCTCACTCCGACACCTATCAACGAACATTTAGGTGAGTGGCTCAAAGAAATTCGTGAAGGCGCTATCGAAATCAAAACCCCCCTGAGGGGGGAACTAGCCACATTACGAGGGCTCGCTGACCAAAATGCCGAGATGCAGGCTCAAAGGGCATTCGACAAGCGCTCATCAGGAAATCTTGAACAAAAGTCAGCAATTGAGTGTTCGACTTATTTGGAAATGGAGTCCCTTGATACAGTTGTATGTTTTGACATGGCACAACTTCAGGGCGAAGAGAAGGTTGGTGCCTGCGTAACTTTGCGAAATGGAAGACCTGACAAGAAGAGTTACCGCACATACAAGGTAAAACAGGACGTCTCCGATGATTTGCGGATGATGAGGGAAGTTGTTGATAGATGGCTCAAAAGACAAGATGAGTGGCCCGACCTACTCTTACTGGACGGGGGAGAAACTCACCTATCCACGATTTTAGGGTTGCTTGAGGAAAATGGACTGCATGATAGGATTCAACTTGCAGCGCTCGCAAAAAAAGAAGAGACATTGTATAGGCCAAATAAAGATCCATTGATTCTTGATAGAAGAGGTAGGCTTCTTGTCTTCGCCAGAGATGAGGCACATCGATTTGTTAACAACTTCCACAGAAAGAGGAGGGGTAAATCGACGCTACACGACCCTTTGGAAGAAATTGAAGGGCTAGGCGCAAAGAAACTGCAAGCATTGCTTCGACATTTTGGTGGCCGTAAAGGAATAGAAGAGGCGCCCATCAAAGCACTTCAGCAAGTCCCAGGAATTGGGTATGCCTTGGCTAGCCGAATTCACAACCACTTGCACAACTGATATTGGGTTCATTCACCCTGAGCGGTGCATGGAAGAGGCATCACCTGCTGCATTCCCCTCCAGCGGCGATACTCATTCGAGCGAAGTAGAGCCTTCCACATTTGGGAGGGCAATTGCTGTTCGCTGGAAGGCTATTGCAGTGGTAGTAATCTTACTTCTAGCAGGGGGTATGCTATACCGCCAAATGTCACCATACTACTCAAACCCCGACCCTGAGTTATCTCTCGAAGGACACATTGTAGAGCAGGTGGCGGAAGGTCTCGGTAGCCCATCTTGCCTACACTGGGTCGATTCATCGTGGTTGCTCGTTTGTGACAGAGGCGGGCGTCTGTTAGCTCTTCAACTCAATTTGTCAAACGAATTCGGGGAACCTCTAGAACTTCTGACTGGACTTGTGGAGCCACATGGAGTATTGTTGTGGGAAGATCCAGAAAACGGAACGGAGAGGCTACTCGTCTCGGTACGAGGTGAGTTGTTGGCTTACAGTCTCGGAGAGGGTAATGACCCAAGCCAATGGACACTTGGTTCTACTCAAGTTCTAGTCACCGGAATTCCAACAGGAAATCACCAGACAAACGCAGTGATGCCCTACAAAGATGGCGAGGTGCTTTGGCACGCCGGCTCAACCTGTAATATCTGTGAGGAAGAGGACGAGCGCAATGCGGCAATATTGGCAGTAGATTCCTGGTCAGGTGAGCACAGGGTGGTGGTGAGTGGAGTTCGTAATTCATATGACGGGACATGGGTGCCTGGGGTAGGCTATCTGTTCACTGACAACGGCCGTGATTGGGAGGGTGATCATCCTCCAGAGGAACTCAATCTGCTTCTTGAAGACCAAGCGTATGGATGGCCCGAAGACGACCCAGATCATCCGGTTCCAGAAGGTACCCTCGGCCCCATTGCCGAGTTCACCTCCCATTCCTCAGCTAACGGTGTCGATTGGCGGCCACTGAATTCGACTCTTCCGGGCGGAGATACCACTGTCTATGTCACACTCTTTGGGTCATGGAACACCGTCATTCCAGTTGGACAGGAGGTGGTTCGTGTCGACCTTTCTCCTGACCCCTCAAATCCACAAAATTGGACAGGTGTCGTGACGCCTATTCTAGAAGGCCTTCAAACCCCGTTACCAGTTCGATTTCACCCCGACGGTGACCTCTACTACGCTGAGTACGCACAAGGCACCCTATACCGAATAACAGCTGAATGACGCAACAGACGTCATATTTGAGCGCCTATTAGAGTTCTAGTTTCTGTAATTCCTTCAATAGTGCGAATCTCTTCTACTATACATTTAGTTAGTGTAACATCATCCTCAGCTTCTACTTTGGCAATTAAATCAAACTCACCAAAAACTCCCCAACGTCCAGTAATCAAATCAATGTCGTCAAGTGAATCTCTAACTTGCTTCTCAAATCCTGAAATTGTAACAATTAATACGAATCCAACTGCCATATTTTCACCTCAATAATCAACCGCAATAAGCGTCTCAGTTTCCTTTACCCCATCTATTTGTCTCATCTTTTGCATCAATAAATTGGTCAATTCTTTTGAGTTTGCACACTCCACCAAAGCAAGCATATCGTATTCCCCATATAGCGCGTGAGTTTCAATCACTTCAGCTATGTTTGATAGTGCTGCATAGACGTCCCTTTCTCTTGCGGGCTCAGTTTTCAGAAGGATGAATGCGGTGTCCACGATTGCGGCCGACAAATGACCCCATGATAACCCCATCTGTTGTTTAGTTTTCTAGAAAAAGCATATTTGGTTCGAAAATACCAATTCTATGCATGGCTTTATTTCCTAACATGGATATCGGTCATTATGGGCGAAGAATCTGGGGCCGATGTTGTTGGCCGCCTCGCTGGCCGAGATTTGAACCAAGACGGGCTAGTTGTGAATTTGGTAATAGTGGGTTCCAGCAGATTTTATGATTTCTCAGTTGTCGAAGAAGCCATCGATAATTGGATTAATAACGAGGCGCATCCAGATTTGGTAATTACTGGCGGCGCTAGTGGTGTGGATTATCTTGCAGAAAGATGGGCAGATAACAATAATGTCCCATTTGCAGTATTCAATGAGGAGTGGGATGTACCACGGTCGGGATTACAGGATTTAGGTAGAACTGAAGCGCCTACATCTCTTACTCAGAGACTTCTTGATGTGGCCACCCATATCATCGGATTTCCTTCACCAACTAGTAAGTGGACAACTATTGTTCTTGATTTGGCTGCTGAACGAGGGATACCTTTCACAGTGATTGAAGTGGAGTGATACTCGCGCACACACACGAGGGGAACCATCAAACATAGACTACCCAGCGTGGTAAATGTATGCGTGGTAGTGTGAGGTCATCAGTTCTGTTAACTCTACTAATGCTAATTTCTTCGTTGTCAGTATCACTTTCAGCCGTAGATGATTCTGAATTAGATGATTCAGAGATTAAAGATGCGGCATCAACCCGTGCCTTGATAATTTGGTCAGGTACTGTGGATGTACCAAATGATTTCACTGTTGCAGCAGGAGACGAACTTCGAATTAATGCAGGTTCTACAATTCAATTGGGCCCGGGGGTGAGGGTTTTCATTGAAGGAAAAATTGTTGCACAGGGTACTCAAGCCGATCCAATCACGGTAGGGGTTCAACCCGGATATATTTGGCACGACGGTTTTCAATTCAATGCCACCAGCCGCAATCGCGGTTCTTCTTTGCGTAATATGACATTCTCTGATGCACAATTTGGCATCACGATTTACAATAGTGATCCAGTAATTGAGGATGTATTGTTCGATAACGTGGATTTAGTTGCTATTGATATGTTCGATTCCGCTAGTCCCATAATTAGACGAGCAAATTTCGATGAAGGAGGCAAAGATGTCCATGGCGCGATGACTCATTGGCGGTACGGCATAGGATTGTCAATTGGGGCTAGTTCAGCTCCTTATGTTGAAGATGTGACGTTCTTCAATCAGACGACTAGAGCAATTTCCTATTGGGGCGGTAGTGGGGGAGTTATTCGCCACGTCAACATATCGGATGTTGGTGGGGCTACAATGAATATTTCAGCAGGTATTTTTGTAGAAGATTCCTTTCCACTTATTGAACACACAAATATTTCTAAGTGTGATAATGGAATCTATGTATTGCATCGCACAGACAATGTAACAACTCGTCCAGTATTCAAAAATACAATTATTGGCGATTCCCAATATACTGCAGTAATGATGACAAAAGTTAACAGAGCGAATTATTCTGTCTACATGATGGCGCGTTTCCATGATTTGGAAGTGTTTGGAACCGGTGGCCCAAATTCATCTACTCCTGGACTTGCATTTGGCACAGTATTCCTCAATACTAGTGGTGGATGGTTTGAGAATGTTAACATTCACGATAACACTGTTAGCGGAATCAAGTTGTACATGACCGACCCATCTACTACATTCCTAAACACCACAGTAACCCGTTCTGGTTCCGTTTTAGGGGGCACAAATGATAGGGCAGGGTTATTCTCTCGCAGTAGTAATAATGGTGGCCCATCTCTAGTTAATCTGACCGTTTCCGAGTCACCAGGTAGCGGTATTTTCGTCTCAAAGGGTTCAGTCAATGGATCTGGATGGCATTCTCATGATAACGGTCAAGAAGGATTGAGAGTTTCAGAAATGTTCCCAGTAGTTGACAATTTATTATTAGAAAATAATGGCTATTCTGGATTAAGAGTTAGCGATTCAAAGCAAGTTTGGTTGAGTAATCTCACGACCCGTAACAATGGATTTGCGGCCCCTAGTGCCCAGAATGGTGCGGGTATGGTTTTTGTTGAAAGTAATGACTTGACTTCAGCTGGGAATATAGTAGAATGCGTTAATTGTACTTCAATTGGAGATAATTGGGCAGCCCTCAGAATTGAGGAAAGCGTCGACATTAGATTTGTCAATTTAGAAGTCCATGACCCAAATGTAAATCAGGGTCAATCAGCAATCATAATTGATGATTCATCTTTGAGTTGGAACGGTTGGGTAGAAATCGACGGGGCAGAAATTTACACCAATTTAACCAGTACCACGCCAGCAATCTTCCTGGATGAAGTGGATGCAATTCTAGAAGGAATTAACTTGCACGGCACCCATGCTGGGATTCAATGGACGGGTAGGGGATTAGATTCTAAACTTGGAAATAGCACTTTGGTTGGGAACAATTGCCTATCAGTCACAGATGTACCATTGTTGGAAACTTGGGGTTTAGATGTTTCAGGTTGTACTGGAAATATTGCAATTTCTTCTAGCGATGTAAATCTCACAGATTTCAATCAGGGTAACATGGCATTGGCAATTTCTGGCACAAGTTATATTCGTTCAATTTCTAGTCAGGTGACAATCCCAACTCTACCCCCTAGTGCTACTTTTGATGAAATGTGGTTTGTAGATATGTGGGCAGTTAATCAATATCTTCACGGCCTCCCTTGGGCAGAGATAAATGTCACTTTTTCTCAAATAGAATCTGATTTCAATCTTACACTACCTTATGGTGGAAATACAGAACTTGGGCCTTTCGTAGGTCAAAGACATACAATTACAGGATCTTCTACAATAACTGAAATTTCTACTGATTGCACATACGATAACACAACAGGTTTCACAGGTCCCGATTCCCTCGATCAAGATTTGTCATATTACCTCTGTACTATCTCATTAGTCAATCAACCTCCACTAATCATTTGGGATGAGCCACTCAATGGGACCGTAGTTAGTTCGGGCGCAGCATTGTGGTTCAACGCTAGTAATTCATGGGATTTGGATAATGATCCACTAACATTCACATGGACTAGTAGTATCGATGGCCCACATACCAACTTCTGTCAAGGTTTAGGTGGTTCTGGAGTCGCAAACCTACAATTCAATGACGGGAATTGTGTGCTCACAGATGGTGTGCATCAGATTACACTGGAAGTTTGTGATGACCAAGGAAACTGTGCTAGCGAGACTAGGACCATCGAGTTCGTGAATTTACCTCCTGATGTAGTGCTAACAACTATTCCAGCAGCAGACTCAAATGATGGAGTTTTGAGGGTTAATTATACGGATATTGTACATTTTAATGCATCATCAACAGTCGATTATGAAGGAGATATTATCGACATTCAAGAAGGGGCAGAATATGAAGGATTTAGTGCAGTTTTCAACGATTTAGAATTGTATAGAACATTTGCAGTGGCATCAAATCGAGAATTTATCTATACAGTCACATTCTCTGATGGACTAAATCCAACGGTTTTCAAGAACATTTCAGTAGAAGTACAGAATGAATATCCTCACCCTACGTTTTCGGTTTCCCGTGCTAATAATTATTCTGAATCTGAAGTTACACTTGATGGTTCAGCATCATTTGATCCAGAAGGGGACTCAATCTCAGCGTGGTGGCACTCATCAATTGACGGCGATTTAAACACATCAATATCCAATCAACTTGTTTGGTCTGGACATCTAAGCCAAGGTAACCACACCATCAGTTTAAGGCTCTCAGATGATGATTCCTATCACATTAATCAATGGTCTGAACCTTATCAAGTCACAATACTAGTTGAAAATTCATTACCTCTGGCTCGTATTGAACTTCCAGTAACTGCAACCAGTGCAGAATCTGCAGACTTGATACAATTCTCCGCATATGGTTCTGGAGATTGGGATGCACCATGTTCCGAGGCTTTCCCACAGATGTCATCTGGATGGTTATGTAACCCTAATTCTGTTTCAAATCCAGATACAGTAACTCCTGTATGGACAAGCGATCAACTTAGCGAGCCATTTGGTAGTGATTGGGAAGTGCAGGCTCGTCTTCCAAGCGGAACGAATGTAGTTACATTGACAGTCTCGGATGGTACAAATGCGCCGGCGAGTGATTCGATAACTCTAGAGATTTCAAAGAGCGCACCCATAATTGTACTCACATCTCCAACCAATGGGATAGAGGTAATCAGTGATGAAGTAGTGTTGTTTGATCCACAACAATCTTGGGATCCTGATGGTGATAATTTCACATTCACAGTGACATCTAATCTTCTTTCAGAACCGATACTTGATGCCGTTGATCCTAGTTTTTGGTATTCTAGATATGTTCCATCTGGGGAACATGATCTTACTTTCACAATGACTGATTCCGATGGGATGAGTCGGTCAGAGACACGATCTATCAGAGTACTGGCCTCGCCCCCGATTGCTACAATTTCATCCCCACTAGAGGGGCAATCAATTTCTCCGGGAGCTAATGTATTACTAGACGGTAATGAATCATGGGATCCCGATGAAGACATAATTCTGTACCGTTGGTACCTAGGTCAAGGTTCATCTGCAGTCTTGTTGAATGAGACCAAGATTGCGAATCAAACATTATTACCAGGCAATCATTTGATTTCACTGCAGGTGAAAGATAGCCGAGGGGCATCAACATGGGCCTTCACTAACATTACAGTTGAGAATTCATGGCCAATTCTAGATGATTTATTGATGGAACCTGGAATATTAACTGCAGGCGAAAAATCGACAATTACAGTACGTGCATTCGTGATTGATGCCGATATGACAACATGGGAATGTGTTGGTTGGGCCTCTCAAGGTGGTATTGAAACAAATTTCTCACTTAGCGACGATGGTTCTGTTGCGGATGGATTTGCAGGTGACGGTACATGGACAGGTCAAGTAACAGTCACGCCCGGCAGAGATGGGTGGATGAATATTGAAGTGGTTTGCAGAGATGGGCCTACCGAAGATCCTCGTCTTTCCAATCGCCTTTCATCTACAATCAAAGTTGAGGGGGCATCACAACATGCATCATTCCTCGATGTAATTTCGGATAGTGTCCTAGCAATTGTATTGGGATTGATTTCTCTACTAGTTGTCGCTGGTCTAATATTCTCGGTGGTGCGCAAAAAGCGTCTTGAAGCAGATATTGAAATGATTGAGTCATGGGGTGTTGGTAGTTTCAACACGCAAGATGAGGATGATTCTCAAACCGAAATCTCAACTGGTATTGACTTTACTGAAGATGTGGATGAGGAAGAGGAAATACCTTCAATGGTAGATCTCTAATAATCTGTGATTATTCCTCAGGTCCCCAAGGGGAACGAGTGCGGTTTAGACCGAATCTTTTGAGATATAGGAATATGAGGTTCTTTCGGCCATCAGCCCATGTATTAATTTCAGCTTCTCCAACACGAGGCCGGTAGGGTACTGAATTTTCGATTGCCTTTTTCTTCCCATAACAGCGCCTAGCGTTAATTTTCATCTCTTCTGAAAGAGGCATTCCATCATTGGTAGGGCGCATCTTTGGATTTTCCATGATACTCTTACGGAATACCCACATTCCCGACTGTGAATCGTGAATGCCATACCAAAATAACATCCTAGCAGTAAATGATAGTGCCCAATTTCCAAAACCGTGCATGCCAGACATGCTACCTTCTTCGGCTTTCCGAAGACGATCACAAGTGATGAATTGCAAATCCTCCTCTACCAATTTCTTGACCAAACCTGGCACCTCTTCACCAGGATATGTACAATCAGCATCCATTGTTACAATTATCTCTCCCGGAGCCATTGCAAAACCTGTTCGATATGCGCGCCCGTAACCCCTGCGTGGCTCTAGATAGACTTGCGCCCCTTCTTGTTCAGCCAATTCTCTAGTGCGGTCACTAGAATTCCCATCAATGATTAAGAAATCCAGTTTTTCACACCATCCATCGCTTGGAACGGATCTAATTGTATCGACAATTGCCGCCTCTTCATTCCTTGTAGGAATCACTACGGTCACATGTACTGGGAGTGCATCAGACATATCTGTCACCAAACCGCCGACACCCTCATCTCTCTTGAAAGGCTCCATTGTATGAACTGGACGGGAATCGCTTGAAAACGATGGCATACGAGGCGAATGCAAGCCTAGAGGCGCCGGGGGGGTGAGAAAACGCATATTGCGATGTTATCAGGGGAATATCCTCCGCGTTGGGGTGGTATGGGTTCGACTGTGTTCCATCTCTCGGGAGCATTAGCAAAAATGGGACACAAAGTGACAGTAATCACACGTAGCGACCCAAAGGCCCGCAGAGACTCATCATTAATTCCTAAACAGGATGGAGTAAATGTCAGGATGGTTAAATGGGCAAAAATACCCATGGCTTTCACACGTTCATATGGTAAACACGCATTGAAGGATTTACTTGCATTACATCAGAGAGATCCTGTTGATGCAGTACATGTGCATGCTCCAATGATTTCTTGGACTCCAAAACAGTTTGCTAAAGTCCGTGCGGAAATTGGTAATGTTACCACAAGTTTGCATGGTTCATGGCTTGGCGAGAGAGATGGGATGGTAAGGGCGGCTAAATTCGGTGAATCTGCTACTTGGAAAAATCCCAATGATTTAGCGATTTTACTAACTGCGAAATATTATGCAAAATATGAGCGGGCTGCGGTGCGTGGTTCAACCATTTGCGTACCTAATTCGGAAGCAACAAAAAGAGATTTTGAATTACGCTACAACCCTCCTGAAAATTGGCGAGCCGAAGTGGTAAGATGGGGTGTAGATGTTGAAATGTTTAGACCTCAAAATCACGATGATGAGGATTCACAAATTGCTCACGAGGAGATGCGTAGAAGATTCGGACAACCCGATGAATTAGCATTGTCTGGTAGCGCTGAAACCAAAACACCACTATTGCTTGCTGTTGGCCGTTTGGCTGGGAGAAAAGGTTTCAGAACACTCCTCCGCTCAATGCCAAAAATAATTGCAGAAAACCCGAAGACTCACCTAGTCATTGTTGGTCGCGGACATATGCGCAAGACATTGCTCAAACAAGCAAAGAAATTAGGGATTGAAAATGCAGTAACAATAGAATCTGGAATGCCCTTTTCAGCTCTAGCTCAACTTTTCCGTTCTGCTGATCTTTGTGTTTATCCATCACTCTACGAAGGTCAAGGTTTGATTCCACTCGAAGCAATGGCTTCTGGCACCCCTTGTGCCACGGTTGATGACGGACCTCTACCAGAAATGGTGGATGAAAGCGTAGGGGCTCTCTTTGAAGTAGGGGACCCTGAATCTCTTGCTAGAGAGGTGAATTTATTGCTTTCTAATCCCGAGAAAAGAGCGTTATTCGCCGAAGCAGGGCGAAAGAGGGTTATTAGTGAATACACATATGATTTGAATGCAGCAAAATATGCTGAATTTTACTCTCAATGAGCAATTATTGCCCATCAATTTGCAATTTCAACCCTTCATCGCCGTGGCAAAGTGGTTATGACCTTGGCGGGTGCCTAGGCACCCGATGAGCGGTCACCTCAAGTTGGGAACTCGATTTTTCCCGGCGTGCGTTCTGGTGATTTTCTTGGTTGCACTAGTACCTAGTGCATCTGCCGGTGGAGCAGATTTTGCAAATGCCGAGGCATTAAACAACACCGATCTCCCATCAACTAAAACCGGCACCCTTTCGACCTCTGAAACTTGGTACAAAATTGAGGCATATTATGGCGACAGGATTTCATTTAACTACGATGTTAGTTGCAACACTTGGTGGCCATTGATTGATACTTGTGAGGGTCAGATTAAGATTTTCGACGAGAATCAGTATGAGATTTATTCAGCAAATTTGTATGATAACGATGGTAACGGCCAGGAATCGACCAGCGTTACAGCCGCCGCCGCCACTTCTGGAGATCCGAAGACAGATATTTTTCGAGTGGGTACTCAGTGGATTTATGTCAGAATTAAGGATATAGATACTACTGGGGACGATGGTCACGATTACACTCTGAATATTGGCCTAAACACTGACCAGAGAGATCAAGATACTGATGGTTTCCATGACTCTGAAGATGACTGTGATGCTATTGAGGGGTCATCTACTGAAGACAGGAAAGGTTGTCCGGATCGAGATGGTGATGGTTGGTCTGATCAAGGGGATTCATTTCCCGATGAACCAACTCAATGGGAAGATGAAGATATAGATGGTTTTGGGGATAATCCTGCGCCTGCTGTAGATCCAGATGCTTGCCCTGCTTACTTTGGTCATTCTTTCCTAGATAGATTTGGTTGTATTGATTCCGATCGTGACGGTTATTCAGATCCAGACCCAACTGCAATTTGGTCCACTAATCCTTGGACGATTGCTGATGGTGCTGATGCGTTCAAATTTGATGACACTCAATGGCACGATTCAGATATAGACTCATATGGTGATAACTGGGCAAATCCTGAATGGAATGCAACTCGAGAGAACGGAACAATTGGTCATTGGATTGAAAATGCTACCACTCCAGATTATTGTCCATTAGAATGGGGTAACTCATCTGCAGACAGGTATGGCTGTGTAGATTCGGATGGTGACCATTGGTCTAATCCCAGCACTGGTTGGGTTTATGATCCAGTGGTTTGTTCCTCAACTGGCACCCATTGTGCCGACGCATTTCCTAATGATAAAACTCAGTGGGCGGACCGTGATTTAGATGGTTTTGGAGATAATCCAATGGGTAATAATCCCGATGCTTTCCCTGATAATCCTACCCAGTGGCTCGACAGCGATGGAGACGGATATGGAGATAATTCCGTGTCCTCTAACCCAAATGCATGGCAAGCAGATAATTTTTCAGACGACCCAACGCAATGGGCAGATTCTGATGGAGACGGATATGGAGATAATTCATCTGGCAACGAGCCTGATGCCTGTTTAAACAGAATGGGTAGTAGCCATTTTGACAGGTATGGTTGCCCAGATTCCGATGGAGATGGGTATTCTAACGCAGATGGTAATTGGCTAGCTCATCCCTCCGGATTCGCAGATGCTTTCCCAGACGAGATTACTCAATGGCATGATGTCGATGGTGATGGTTACGGCGATAATCAGGAAGAAGACGCTTGGCAATCCGACTCGTGCCCTGCAACTCATGGAAAATCATACAGAGATCGATGGGGTTGTCCTGATACAGATGGCGATGGTGCTTCGGATCCACAAATTGAACTTGGTTGGTTAGCCCACCCAATAGGAAAGGCGGACGCATTTGTAAATGATCCAACCCAGTGGGAGGATATGGATGGCGATGGGTATGGCGATAATCAGGACGACTCCGCAACAAGCCCAGACAGATGTCAGGACGTACCTGGGACCAGTAGAGAAGATAGACATGGTTGCCCAGATTCAGATAATGATGGCTTTTCAGATTATGGTGACCGGTTTGAGTATGACCCAAGTCAGTGGGCAGACTCAGATGGTGATGGTTTTGGCGATAACAGTGGAGGTCATCAACCGGATGATTGTCCATTTGAAGAAATTAGTCTAGGCGTTTCTTTGATTGATCGCTTGGGTTGCCCAGATACAGATAGAGACGGTTATTCCGATGCTGACGATAATTGGGAAGCAAGTCCGAGTGGTGTTGCAGATGCATTCCCCACCAATAGGCTGCAGTGGGCAGATTCAGATGGCGATGGATTCGGCGATAACACGATGGGTAGTTTGAGAGATGATTGCCCTGATGAGGAAGGTACATCGACAATTGATTTGCAGGGATGCCCCGACTCAAATGGCGATGGGTATAGCGATTCATTTGGCACCATTAATGCACATCTATCAATGATGTCTGAAAATCCATCAAGTTCGTTATTTACCTTCTTGCCCCCATTCATTATTTTCATATTGACCTTGATTGGAGTGACATCTTTGCGTAAGGAAGGAGGTGAAGAAATTGAGTAAGAGAATTGTAGGGCTATTTGCAATTGTGCTATTTTTCGCACCCTTAGCATCTTCTACAGCACTAGCGGCAGGGGATGGGTTCCACATAACAGTTGATAATTCACGAGCAGACCGACTTGATTTAGACAACGATGGTGATAGTGACACCATTCGAGTGGTCTACCTATTGAATACAACATCGCATTACGCCGAGGCAGCAGTTCAAGTAGACGTAGAACATGCTGGAATGACACTGACTTTTTGGGATAATACCACCTTCAATCGAACAACCCCTTACTTCAGTTCTCAAGATGTAGAAGCTTGGGGTGATGGCCCTTACAGTGTTAGGATGAAGGTTTGGGATGCAGAGAGTAATATGATAGTTCATTCAGAGGATTTCGGTAATTTTGATTTGAAGGCTAGTTTGACCCAGCCCTATTTACGCCTTGATTTAGAAGCATCTGGAACTATTTTCCTTGGTGATGATTGTGTCATTGAGAGAGTATTCTTGGACGAGGTGGGCGAACGATATGATGCAATAGGAACGATTTCTCTTACAGGAACTCCTTGGATAGCACCGAATGATCTGTCTGATATTGATTGTTCTAATTGGCCAGCTCGTGATTATAACTTGGTAATGTTTTATCGAAATTTGCTTGGTTTCTCCACCGAAACAGAACTAGAATTCACAATTAATACATTACCTCCTCCAATTTTCACTCTCAATGTTACTGGTGACAATGATGATGTTGGTAGTGAATGTATTATTGCAATAGAACCTTCAATTGGCACAACGATGGCGCTAATGAGTGTTCAATGGGAAATTACTGACCCTCGCGGAGAAACTGTTGATGTCCCTGGATTTACTACAGTAGATTGCCGTCTTTGGCAAGTTGGCCTTTCGAAAGTCAGGGTCACAGTCACATCACCTGAAGGGCAATCTACCTTGGGTGCCTTCAATCTAGTAAGGCTACCACCTCAAGGTGGAGCATCATCAGAAGTTCTTGAAGCAGCAGGTCCTGCCAACATGTGGCCTGACAGATCACTTGGCGATGAGTATGAACCAACGCCATTCATGGGTAATTCTGAGATAACTGCACAAGCAATAGTTGCTGTTATTGGACTTGTTGTTGCCATTTTCCTTGGCATGGTTTGTGGTGTGTTGTGGAATCGGAGAACTACTGAAGACATGCTCACATACGGTGAGGCAACATCAATGGAAATTGAACCGGATTCCGAGGGGTTACCGTCCTATGTTGATCCGACGGGAGTTTATTGGCGCCAACATCCAGAGGGAAATGTTGACTGGTTTGACACGGTTTCGGGTCAATGGGTTTCTTATGAAGGTGAAGATTAACTCTACTTTTTAGATTTCTAGGGGTTCTTAGCTCATAAAATTGTAGAATATTTGAAGTACATAACAGGTCTATGGCTTGGTACTGACCAAGTTGGTCGAGGTGATAGGTTGAGAAGATTAGATATTAGAAGAGATGATGAAGATAGAGCAGTAAGTCCGGTAATAGCGACCATTCTGATGGTTGCAATTACGGTGGTTCTTGCGGGAGTGTTGTATGTATGGGCTAATAATTTGGCTAGTGAAGGTACTGATACTTCTATTGGAACATTGAACACTTACACCACAGAAGATGCTGATGATGAGACAGGACCAGGTGCGGATGACACATTGGTTAAGATGCAACTTACAGGCAAGGATGACCTTGCGTGGGCATTTGTAAAAATCACGGTATCAGTTGGTGACAATGTATACACATGCAGTGTAGTCGCTGGTGATGACTGTGAAATCAGTCAAGCGGCTGGAGATAACGATAATTCTTGGGAACCTGGTGAGTATCTTTTCCTTTCAGAAGGAACTGAAGACATTTGTGATG